>CANFNO010000358.1 GCA_947447845.1 Burkholderiales bacterium
CCCAGGCGCACTCCCGCTTGCGACACGCCGCCCGGAATTACCAGCATGATGTTGGAGCCCAGGCCCTTCATCTGCTCCTGCACACGGTCGGTGGCGCCCTGCCCCACCGCAATCATGGTGATGACTGCGGCCACGCCAATGATGATGCCCAGCATGGTGAGCACGCTGCGCAAGGCATTGGCGGCCAGTGCGCGCAGGGCGCTGCGCAGTGCGGCAAGGGCGCTCATGGCATGGACTCCAGCTTTTCGGCGCTGTCGGTTGCAGCATGCGTGCCGGGCGCGGTGTCCTGCACGAGTTGCCCGTCCTTAAAGGTCAACTTGCGCCGCGCCCAGGTGGCAATGTCGGCCTCGTGCGTCACCAGTACCACCGTCATGCCCTGCTGATTCAGCTCGGTAAGCAGATGCATGATGTCTTCGCTGGTCTGCGAATCCAGGGCGCCAGTGGGCTCATCGGCCAGGATGAGTTGGGGCTGATTCACCAGGGCGCGGGCAATGGCCACGCGCTGCTGCTGGCCGCCAGACAGTTCGGCCGGGGTGTGGCCCATACGCTCGCCCAAGCCCACGCGCTGCAACGCCTGCATTGCCCGCTCATGCCGCATTGCGGCCTTGATGCCGCTGTAGACCATGGGCAATTCCACGTTCTCCAGAGCCGAAGTGCGTGGCAGCAAATTGAACTGCTGGAATACAAAGCCGATGCGCCGATTGCGTACTGAAGCCAGCTGGTCCTGCCCCATGCCTTCCACCGCTTCACCGGCCAGGTGGTAGGTGCCGGAAGTGGGCAAATCCAGGCAACCCAGAATGTTCATCAAGGTGGACTTGCCCGAGCCGGATGCGCCCATGATGGCCACAAAATCACCCTCGGCAATGTCCAGCGACACGTCGCGCAGGGCATGCACCGTCTGGCCCTCACCGGCACGGTGCTGTGCCGGTGTGCCCATCCAGTAGGTCTTGCAAATATTGCGGGCCTGTATCAGCACGCGCTCGGAAGTAGCCATGTCAGCTTAGAACGGTGGACGCGGACCTGCGCCCGGCATCTTCGGTGCACCACCAGCGGTTGCGGACTTGGTGCCTGCAATCACTTCGGCGCCTTCCTTGAGTTCCGCTGGTGCGTTAGGCCCCAGCAGCAACTCGGTCATGCTGCCGTCGCTCACGCCCAGGCGCACATTCAGAGCTTTGGGCTTGCCATCTGCACCCGTCACATAAATGCGGCCACGTGTGGACGTGCGCCCAGCTTCGCGCATCGTCCCCTCACCCGCAGGCCGGGGCTTGTGGGCGGCAGCTACTCCCTCGCCCGCGCCTTGTCCAGGCTTGTCGCCGCCAGCCGCGCCGGATGCCGTGCCGAATGGCGCACTTGCCTGGCCTTTGGGGCGATCAGGCGGCTCGATGCCCGCAATCCGCATGCGCAAGGCGCTGTTAGGCACTTTGAGCACGTCCTGACGCTCCTCGGTCACCACGCGCACATTGGCGGTCATGCCCGGCAACAACTTGCCGTCCACGTTGGCAAAGCCCACCACCGCGACGTAGGTCACCACATTGGCCACATTGCTGGCCGCCTTACGCACTTGGCGAATCTCGCCTTCAAAGGTTTGGCCGGGAAAAGCATCCACCGTGAAACTGGCCTTTTGGCCGGTGCGCAGGCGTCCCACATCGCTTTCGTCGATGGCGGCCTCCACCTGCATGTCGCGCAAGTTCTGCGCAATGATGAAGAGTTCGGGTGCCTGCAAACTGGAAGCCACGGTCTGGCCACGCTCTATCGCCCGTTTGATAACGATGCCGTTCACCGGCGACGTTATGCGCGTACGCGCCAAGTCAATTCGCGCCTGGGCCAGTGCGGCCTCGCGCTGGGCCACGCCCGCCTGGGCCGAGCGCACGCCCGCCTCTGCCACGCCCACCTGCGCCTTTACGGCCTTTAGCGCTTCCTGGCTGGTGTTGACCAGTGCACGCGCCTTATCGGCCTCGCTCTGGGCAATGAATTGTTTCTCTACCAGGCTTTGCTTGCGATCCAGGTCGCGCTGGGCCTCGGTCAGGTCGACCTGGGCGCGGCTCACTTGCGTCGTGGCCGCCAGCACATTGGCGTTGGCCGTGGCCACGGCTGCGCGTGCTGCGTCCACATCGGCCTGGGCCGAGCGCACGCGGTATTCAAAGGTTTCGGGGTCTATCTGGGCCAGCAACTGGCCCGCTTTGACTTCAGAGTTGAAGTCCACAAACAGGTCGCGAATCTGGCCGCTGACCTGGGTTCCGACGGTGACAAGTGCCACCGGATTGACTGCGCCACTGGATGCCACGGTGGCCTGCAGGTTGCCGCGCTCAATTTTGGCGGTGCGGTATTGCACGGCATCAGTCCCCGCACGCTGTGTCCACCAAACGGCACCACCACCGGCGGCAGCTACAAGGACAAGGGCCGCAATCCAAACGCTTTTTTTCATGGGCCTATTGTAGAAACCAGCCCTTCAGTCTCATGGCTGAAGGGCGACATACCCGTAAAGCTTGGGTAAAAGGGCGTGTTCGGCTACGGCAGAAATTAGCCCTTCAGCAAGCCACCCAGCATGCCCATAAGGTCACCACCATTGCCCAAACCGGCAACTGGCGCTTGGCCGTCAGGCGTCAGCTTGTCCACCAGACCGGGCAAGACGCTGGACAACTTTCCGGCCAGGTCATCGGTGTTCACGCCAAACTGGCTGGCCAGACCCTTCAAGGTGTCGTTACCCAGCACGCTGGTGAGTTGTTCGGCAGAGATAGGCAGGTTCTCGCCCTTGCCGACCCAGGAGCTGACCACATCGCCCAGACCGCCTTGCTGGAATTTTGCGATCAGGCCCTGCAGCCCACCGAACTGGCCATCATTGCCCAACAGACTGCTGGCAGCCTGCAGCAACTGCGGTTGGTTGCCCAACATGCCCATCAAACCTTGCAGGCCCTCACCGCCCTGCGCCTGATTGGAAACCGCGCTCAACACCGAATCTAGTAAACCCATGGGATTTTCTCCTTTTAAAAGGAGCGCAGTTTGACATAAGCATGTGTCAAATCGCCATTTCACGCACTTTAAAGCGGCATTTTTCGGCATTACACTGGCTTTCACGCTACATGGGCGCCAACGATGCGTGATTGAATCCACGACTGTCATATCTGCCATGCAACTCACACCCACCATTGCCATCCACACCACGACCGCCCTGGCCGCGCTCATCATCGGTCCCGTCGCAATCTGGGCACGCAAGGGCCGCATAAAACGACCTATGCTGCACCGGGCTTTTGGCTACGCCTGGGTCACGCTAATGCTGCTGACAGCTGCAACAGCGCTGTTGATTCGTGATTTTGGAATGCCAAACCTGGCGGGCTACACCCCCATTCATCTGCTGGTGCCCTATACCCTTTATGGAATTTTTGGCGCCTTCCTGTATTTGAGGCAACACAACATCATCAAACATCGCCAGACCATGCAACAGGTGTACCTGGGTGCTTGCGTAGGTGCGGGTCTATTTACGCTGCTGCCCGGCAGAATGCTTGGCGCGCTGGTTTGGGGGCAATGGTTGGGTTGGCTTTAATTTGGTTGTGCGCTGATGCACATCAAATGGCACTCAAATTGCTTGCACCCTTAGCTGCGAAGGGGGTGTTGCTTGCTACTTATACTGGCGAGCTAGGGTCAAGCTTTAAGCGAAAGCCCTATACCCAACTGCAAAAAAGTGGGTTAACGTCCACTCTGTGGAAAAAAATTGATTCACAACTTTGTTCAACTTAAATACTGGAGTTCCAAACTCATGAAGCTTAAAACCGTTGCTGCTGCTGTACTGGCCATTACCTCTGGCTTCGCTTTTGCCCAATCCGTTGTGACCATCGCCCACGTTGGCCCCACCAGCGGCGCTATTGCCCACCTGGGCAAAGACAACGAAAACGGCGCCATCATGGCCGTTGAAGAAATCAACGCCGCTGGCCTGACCATTGGCGGCCAAAAGGTTACCCTGAAGCTGATGACTGAAGACGACGCTGCCGATCCCAAGCAAGGCACTGCTGTTGCGCAAAAGCTGGCTGATGCCAAGGTTGCCGGCGTGATCGGTCACCTGAATTCCGGTACCACCATCCCCGCTTCCAAGATTTACAGCGACGCTGGCATTCCCCAGATCTCCCCCTCCGCTACCAACCCCAAGTACACACGCCAAGGTTTCAAGACCACGTTCCGCGTGGTGGCTGATGACACCCAACTGGGTGGCACGCTGGGCCGTTACGCCGTCAACACCC
>CANFNO010000359.1 GCA_947447845.1 Burkholderiales bacterium
ATAGCCCGGCAACACATGGTGGATGCCATCCGCGCGCAAAGCGGACACTATGTTCAGGCCGTGATGAGTAGCAAACAAGAACGTGCCGACAAATTCGCATCCGACTGCGGCATCCCTGCTTCGTACAACTCTGTCGATGCATTGTTGGCCGATCCCAAGGTCCAGCTGGTCTACATCAGCACCACCAATGAACTCCACTTCGAACAGGTGATTGCAGCCGCAGCAGCAGGCAAGCATGTATTGTGCGAAAAGCCGCTGGCACTTACGCAAGAGGACGCGATAGCCATGGTGCGTGCTTGCCGCAAAGCGGGCGTTTTGATGGCCACCAATCACCACCTGCGCAATGCCGCAACGCATCGCAAGATGCGTGAGTTGATTCATCAAGGTGCAATCGGTAAGCCACTCTTTGCGCGTGTTTTCCATGCGGTGTTTCTTCCGCCTCATTTGCAAGGTTGGCGCCTGGACAAACCACGGGCGGGTGGCGGTGTCATTTTGGATATCACCGTGCATGACATCGACACCTTGCGCTTCACGTTGAACAGCGAGTTGGTGGAAGTAGTTGGCATGTCCCAGTCGGCCTCCATGGCCAAAGAAGGGCTGGAAGATGGCGTTATGGCGGTCATGCGGTTTGAAAACGGTGTGGTGGCCCAAATACACGATGCGTTCACGGTCAAGCATGCAGGAACAGGAATTGAATACCACGGCGAAACAGGGTCCCTCATCGGACGCAACGTGATGACGCAGC
This sequence comes from Burkholderiales bacterium, assembly GCA_947447845.1. The sequence continues at coordinate 746 of CANFNO010000359.1, forward strand.
AACCCATCGGTGAGGTGCTCTTGCGCAACGCGGACGGCGAGCAAGTGGTGCCCATCACGCACGAGAGTCTCTATGCGCGCGGTGTCGCAGCCTTCTGCGAAGCCGTCAACGGACGTGGTGAGCCGGCAGCAACAGCAGAGGACGGCGTCAAGTCATTGGTCGGTGCGCTAGGCGTAGTGAATGCGTGCAAAACCGGCGCACGTCAGGCGATCACCTACCCAACGATCTAAGAGACCATGCGATGAAAAATAAAGTTATAAGTGCGCGCCAAGCGGCCGCCCTGATTCGGGATAACGATGTGGTCAGCATTAGTTCAAGCAGTGGCCTGGGTTGTCCTGATCTGGTGCTCAAGGGCATTGGTGAACGCTTTGATGAGGAAGGCGCGCCCAAAAACATCACCACGCTGAATCCCATTGCGGCGGGCGACATGTATGGCATCAAAGGCATCGATCACATCGCAAAGCCGGGGTTGTTGAGTCGCATTCTGGCGGGCTCCTACCCCAGTGGGCCATCGTCGTTGCCTATGCCTGCCATTTGGAAAATGATTGTCGAAAACCAGATCGATGCCTACAACATTCCCAGCGGCATTTTGTTCGATATGCACCGCGATGCAGCGGCCAAGCGTCCTGGTGTCTTCACCAAAGTGGGCGTCGGTACATTCGTGGACCCAGCGCTGCAAGGCTGTGCGATGAATGAGAAAGCCGCATCGCACCCGGTGGTGCGCAAAGAAACTTTCGATGGCCAGGACTGGCTGTACTTTCCCGCCATCGTTCCGCAGGTCGCCATCATCCGTGCCACCACCGCCGATGAAAAGGGCAACCTGACCTACGAACACGAAGGCGCCTTGCTTGGCGGACTGGACCAGGCATTGGCAGCGCGCAACAACGGCGGGATCGTGATCGCGCAGGTGAAACGCGTCGTCAAGTACGGCAGCCTGCGACCCCACGATGTGCATGTGCCCTGCAATCTGGTGGATTACATCGTGGTTGATCCTGACCAATGGCAAACCACTCAGACTGTGTACGACCCCGCGATCAGCGGCGAGATACAGCAGCCACTGAGCACTTTTGAAAACCAGGTCTTTAGCGCAGAAAAGGTAATTGCACGCCGTGCCGCAATGGAGCTTAAGGATGGCTCGGCCGTCAACCTGGGCTTTGGAATCTCTGCCAACGTGCCCAGGATTTTGTTGGAAGAAGGTCTGCACGGCGACGTAACCTGGGCCATTGAGCAAGGCGCTGTAGGTGGCATGCCCCTGCTGGGCTTCGCATTCGGATGCGCCTCCAATGCCGACGCCATCATGGCCTCCAGCAACCAGTTCACCTACTTCCAGGGGGCTGGCTTTGATACCACCCTGCTGTCATTCCTGCAGGTCGATGAAAACGGAAGTGTGAATGTGTCCAAGCTTGGCGCCAAACCGTATCTGACGGCAGGATGCGGTGGCTTTGTGGATATCACGGCGCATGCTCGAAACATTGTTTTCTCAGGCTTCTTCACCGCCGGCGCGCAACTGGAGGTGGGCCAGGGCAAGTTGACCATTCTCAAAGAAGGCAAGACGCGCAAGTTCGTCAAACACGGCGAGCACATCACGTTTAGTGGGGTAATGGGGCGCGAGCGCAATCAGCACGTTACCTATGTCACCGAGCGTTGTGTCATCACCCTTGAGAAGGATTCGTTGATGGTGACCGAAATTGCCCCGGGAATTGATCTGCAGCGCGACGTGCTGGATCAGTCCGAAATAGCTCTGCAGGTGAGTCCGACCCTCAAGCTGATGGATGCCGCAATCTTCACAGATGCGCCGATGGGACTGCAGTTGAAGTCGGGAGTCAGCGCATGACCGAAGCTCTGACGCAGATAGATCGATTAGGCGATGTGTGCATCGTCACGCTGAACCGCGAGTCCAAACTCAACGCGCTCACACCGGCCATGCTCAATGAGCTAGAGGTCCATGCCCGCGCCATTGATGCGGATCGGAATATCCGGGTGGTCATACTCACCGGGGCTGGCAATCGTGCCTTTTGCGTGGGGGCCGACATTACGCAGTGGGCTGCATTGGAGCCGCTGGATATGTGGCGGCAGTGGGTCAAGCGCGGCCATCAGGTTTTCGACCAGTGGGCGCGGCTGCGCCAACCTGTCATTGCCGCCATTAACGGACATGCATTTGGAGGTGGGCTGGAGTTGGCGATCAGTGCCGACATCCGCATTGCCACCAGCGACGCGCAGTACGCATTGCCCGAGGCCTCCATTGCGACCTGCCCGGGTTGGTCCGGCTCACAGCGCATGGTGCGTTTGATCGGTGGCAGCCAGACCAAATACTTAGCTCTCAGTGGCCAACGCTTGTCGGCTGAACAGGCACTGCGAGCGGGCTTGGTGCATGAAGTGGTGGATGCCGCTTCACTCATGGCCCGTGCCAAAGCGTTGGCGGAAGACATGGCAACCAAAGCCCCCATTTCTCTGCAGCTAACCAAACAACTCGTCAACGCGGCAACCGGTGAGGATAGAGATTCGGTGCTCGAAGGGTTGGCCGGTGCGTTGGCGGCTTCTACAGAAGATGCCAAAGAGGGAATCAACAGCTTCAAAGAAAAGCGCAAAGCCGCGTACTTTGGTCGTTAACTATTTGTTCGATGAAAAGAGAAGAGTAACCATGAGCACCACACTTAACGCCAATACCTTGGCAGCACGCCCTGTATTCGAAGGCAAGCTGCTGATTGATGGCCAATGGATTGAAGCGGCAGACGGTAGCAAGCTGGAGCGCAAGTCTCCAGCGCACGACCAACTTGTCGCGGTATACGCGCAAGCGGGTGTGGCGGACACCGAGCGTGCGATCGCTGCTGCACGCAAAGCATTTGACCAAGGCGCATGGCCCCGCATGAAGGGGTCGGACCGCGCGACCGTGTTGCGCAAAGCGGCCGACCTGATCCTGGAACGCAAGCACGCTATTGCCGAATTGGAGACACTGGAAAACGGCAAGCCTCTGGCGCAGGCGCTGGCCGAAATTGAGGGCTCTGCAGACCTGTGGCAATACGCCGCGACATTGGCTCGCAACCTGCATGGCGACAGCTACAACACGTTGGGCGAAAACACACTGGGCGTGGTGTTGCGCGACCCCATTGGCGTGGTGAGCGTGATAACCCCCTGGAATTTTCCGTTCCTGATCGTCAGCCAGAAACTTCCGTTTGCATTGGCTGCGGGTTGCACAGCAGTGGTTAAACCTTCAGAGTTCACATCCGGCACCACGGTCATGCTGGGTCGGATTCTGATGGACGCGGGCGTTCCCGCAGGTGCGGTGAATATTCTGGTGGGTCAGGGTCATGTGGTGGGCGACGTGATGGTCTCGCACCCGGATGTCGACATGATTTCCTTTACCGGTTCTACAGCCGTGGGCAAAGCTGCTGTTGCCAAATCTGCTGCCACGCTGAAGAAGGTATCTATGGAGTTGGGTGGAAAAAACCCGCAGATCGTCTTTGCCGATTGCGACTGGGATGC
>CANFNO010000360.1 GCA_947447845.1 Burkholderiales bacterium
CAGGCTGCGCGCCAACTCTACCGATTGGGCATCCCGTTTGTCGCGGAAATCGTTCAGGCTGTCGGTAATTTGCGCATCCAGCTTCTTTTCCATCTGGCTCAAGTCGCTGTCCGGGCTGGCGTGGGTGCGTTGTGCGCGGACCTGCTTGGCCATTTCGCGAATCAACGGGGCTACCGGCAGCGCATCAGAAATGAGTTCACGTTGCACGCGCAGTGCATGTTGCTTGCCGATGGCATCGCCCACCTCGCGTGTGGCCAGCATCTTCACCCAGGGGCGTACCCAGGTTTTGTAAAAGTTGGCGTTCTGCTCCGAGACCTTGGCAATGGTGGAGAACAGTTGCTCCTCCTCGCGCCCCTCAGGGTTGAGCGCCAGAATGTCCTGCATGGTGCGGTGTTCGTAGTGCACGGTGTAATCACCCGGCTCCAACTGGTCCCAGCGCTGGGTTTCCAGACCCGCTTTGGCCTGCAGTTTCATTTCGTACAAGCCCGGTGGCAGGCTCTCGATGACGTCCAGTGATGTCACCAGTTGGTCATGCTCCTTGCGGGCGATTTCACCGCCGACAAAAATGCCCAGGTGTCCCACGCTCTCGTGCAGCACATAAATAATGGTGCGGCCCGCCGCGGTAATGGCGCGCTCGTCGCCCCAGGTGTCGATGATCCAGTCCAGAGCCTGCGGCACAGGCGTGATGTTGTCACCGTGCGAGGCAAACACCACGATGGGTGCGGTGATGTTGCGCAGGTCAATGCGCTTGTCGCCATCCATCACTTCACCACGCGCCAGACGATTGCCGACAAACAGGTTTTCGACAATGGTCTCTATCTCGCTTCCGGTCATGCGGAAGTAGCCGCCCCACCAGCGCTCAAATTCCAGGAAGCGTTCTGCCTCGTTGTCCACGTTGGACCAGAGTTTGTAATAGCGGTTCCACAAGGTGTTGGCGGGATTGAGCTTTTCGAAGTTCTCCACCAGGTAGGCGCCGTCAAAGCGGTCAGCGCCCAGATCGGACGTGAAGGAGGCCAACCACGAGCCGCCCAGTGCCGCGCCGGAGTAGCGCATCGGGTTCAGCTTGGAACTGCCAGCCCAGTACGAGATGGGTGCACCGACCACCATCAGCGGCCCGAACAACTCCGGGCGCGTGGCGTTCAGCGCCATCATGGCCCAACCCGCCTGGCAATTGCCGATCACCACCGGCTTGGACGGGCAGCGCGGATGGCGCGCAATCACGGCCTCCAGAAATTGTGCTTCGGCGTGCATTACCGAGAACAGGGTCTGCCCCTCCGCCGGCTGCGGCCGGAACGTGACAAAGTAGACCGGATGCCCGGCCCGCATGGCCACGCCCACTTCAGAGTCGTGCTTGAACCCGCCAATTCCGGGACCGTGCCCCGCGCGGGGGTCTACCACCACCAACGGGCGCGAATCCTCGTTGACCGCAGGCATATTGGCAGGCGGTGTGATGCGCAGCAGGGCGTAATTGCAGGGCTCCGCCAGGGTTGCGCCATCCAGGACCAATTCGTGGTCAAACTTCAGGAGGGGAGGGGTGCCACGGTCAATGTGTTCGCGGTAGGCGTTGCCACGGTCCAGCAAAGTGTCCATGAACAGCACGCTGCGCTGCATGGCATCGAGCAGATATTCACTGAAATCGTTCGTAGCTTTCACTTCCTCACTGGAAGTGGGGGCTGTGGCTTTCGAACGGGGGCGGCTGCGACTGGCCATATTGAAATCCCATGTAATGCTGCCTGAACAATAGCATGCAAGCGGGGACATTGTGCTGATCTGACACAATGTTTGCAGTGCCTCAAGCGCATAAACTGCGCACATATAAATCGTGTTCAGGGGAAACGCCAAATGGATATCAAGAGCCTTCTCGACCAGCCGCACAAACTACCGAGCGTGCCTGCCGTGACACAAAAACTGATCGCCAGCTTTAGTGATGAGGATGTGGCCTTCAAACAAATTGCAGAGCAGATCAGCGCTGATCCTGCGCTGACCGCCAAGCTGCTGCGGCTTGCCAATTCGGCCTACTTTCACCTGTCACGCACCATTGGAACGGTGGAGGACGCCTTGCACATGCTGGGTTTTGTCATGGTGCGCAATCTGGTGTTGGGTAACGGTATGGCCGCGGCCTTTCGCAATACCAAGGGCATGGATTTGAAGCAGTTCTGGCGCTACAACCTGTTTGTGGCAAGTGCTGCCCGCTGGATTGCCGGCAAGACTGAGGAGAATGCCGATTTGGTCTTTACCGTGGGCCTGATGAGCGGAATCGGCCAATTGCAGATGCATGTGGTTTTGCCCCACGAGGTTTTGGCTCTGGACAAGGTGATGCATGTGTTGGATGCTGGTCGGGCGGCGCTGGAACAGGAGACCTTGGGCTTCGATAATGTGGACGTGGCGGCAGAACTGGCCAAACACTGGAACTTCCCGGACCCCATTGTTTCTGCCATGCGCAGTGTGACAAATCCTTTGGATTCAAAGGAGTTTTCCAAAGCCGCAGCCTGTGTTCATCTGGGCAATTGGGCTGCGCGTAACGCGATTCATGAGACCTCACAAGAAGAGATGCAGGCCAGCTTTCCTTTAGCCGTGGCGCAGCGCTTGGGGATGGGCTGGGACCGGGTGTCTGAAGAGATGCCAGTGCTGGCCGACCTGTGCGCAGGCCTCGAAGAGATGCTGTCCTGAGGTTGTACCGGCGAACCAGATCAGCCCTCAAAGGCTGACACAGATCAAGAAATCAGAAGCTGCCGGTGGGGATGTGTAATTCTCCGGGTTTACCCTCGTATCATGCGATAGAGCGCCGCAACAGCGTCTCAGTCGGATTGGTAACTAACAAGGTCTCCCCATGACAGATACCGAATACATCGAAAACGTCACCTTTGGCGAAATTTCTATTGGGCAGAGTGCGCGTCTGCTTCGCACCCTGACGCTGGAAGATATCCAGGCTTTTGCGGCCGTTTCGGGTGACACCAATCCCTCACATTTGGACAATGATTTTGCGCAAGGGTCGGCCCTTCAGGGCGTTGTCGCGCATGGAATGTGGGGCGGTGCGCTGATCTCCGGCTTGCTGGGCAACCAGTTTCCCGGTGCCGGAACGGTCTACCTCGATCAGATGCTGCATTTCGTCAAACCGGTGCACGTCGGAGACACCTTGGTGGTAACCGCCACGGTGATCAAACTGGTGGCGCTTGACCACCGTGTGGAGTTTGACTGCAAGGTCGTGAACCAGCGCGGCGAGGTGGTGTTGAACGGTGTGGCCGGGGTCAGAGCGCCTACCGAAAAACTGCGCATGCCAAAGGTTAGTGCGCCCCGTATCCAATTGTTCGACCCTGAAGCGCGTTTTAAAGATTTGCTAGCCAAGGGCGATGGCCTGGAGCCCGTGCGTTGTGCCGTGGTGCATCCGTGTGACAAGGAATCTCTGTCAGGTGCATTGGACTCGGCGCGATACGGCTTGATTATTCCTGTGCTGATTGGTCCCGAATTGCGTATTCGCCATGTGGCGGAGGAAAACGACTTCGATCTGCGCGGGATTGAGATCATCAATGTGGCACACAGCCACGAGGCTGCGGAACGTGGTGCCGCGCTAGCTGCCAGTGGCGATGTGGAGGTGCTCATGAAGGGCAGTTTGCACACCGACGAACTCATTGTGGCCGTGCTCAAGCAGCCCGCTTTGCGCACCGGTCGGCGGATGTCGCATGTGTTTCGCTTTGATGTTCCGCTTTACCCCAAGCCCTTGCTGATTACAGACGCGGCGCTGAACATTCACCCGACGCTGAAAGAGAAGGTCGACATCATCCAGAACGCGATCGACTTCGCCCGAATTTTGGGTGTCGATGTTCCCAAGGTCGCCATTTTGTCTGCGGTGGAAACCGTGAACCCTGATATTCCTTCAACCCTGGATGCTGCTGCGCTCTGCAAGATGGCCGAGCGTGGTCAGATCACGGGCGGCATTCTGGATGGCCCCTTGGCCTTTGACAACGCCATCTCGCGCAACGCCGCCAAGATCAAGGGCATTGTGTCGGCTGTGTCCGGCGACGCCGACATCATGGCGGTGCCTGATCTGGAGAGCGGCAACATGCTGGCCAAGCAACTGGAGTACCTGGCCGGCGCCTCGGGCTCTGGCCTGGTGCTGGGCGCGCGCGTGCCAATCGCCCTGACCAGCCGCGCTGACGGCCCTATGAACCGCGTGGCCTCAGCTTTGCTCGCAAAACTGGCGGCACACAATGCGCGCCGCGAC
>CANFNO010000361.1 GCA_947447845.1 Burkholderiales bacterium
CATTTGGCACCGATTGAATACCATGTGCGTCCACGCCTGCCACTGCCGGTGGAGCGACTCGACAACACGCTTGCCGTTGAAGCGCCAGCGCTGATCAAAGGCTATTTGCGCCTGGGCGCCAAGGTGCTGGGTGCACCGGCCTGGGACCCGGATTTCAATACTGCCGATTTGCCGATGTTGATGCGCATTGCGGATCTGCCGTCGCGCTATCGCAAGCACTTTCTGGGGGCGTGATGCGAGCCGTCGCTGATTCCTTCGTCAGTGGCTGGCAGAGCTCTGACGGGGGCGGCGAAGATAGCGGCGACGACGCTCCGAAGATTCGCTACCGGGCGGTATTTATCTCTGACATCCACCTGGGCACGGTGGGTTGCCAGGCCGACGCCCTGTTGGATTTTCTGAAACACCACTCCAGTGAATACCTGTATCTGGTGGGCGACATTGTCGATGGTTGGCAACTGCGCCGCCGATGGTTCTGGCCTCAGGCACACAACGACGTGGTGCAAAAGCTGCTGCGCCGTGCGCGCAAAGGTTGTCATGTGGTTTTCGTGCCGGGCAACCACGATGAATTTGCGCGCGGCTTTGTCGGCCACAAGTTTGGTGACATCACAGTGCAACGCGATACGGTGCACACCACTGTGTTGGGCATGTCGCTTTGGGTCACCCATGGAGATTATTTTGACGGTGTGATCCAGTGCGCCAAGTGGCTGGCCTATCTGGGCGACAACGCCTATGAATTCACGCTAAAGCTCAACCGCAGTCTTAACAGTTTGCGTGCACGCATGGGCTTGCCCTACTGGTCACTCTCGCAATATTTGAAAGGCAAGGTCAAGTCGGCGCTGAACTATGTCACCGACTTTGAAGTAGCCGTCGCCAAGGAAGCCAAACACCGGGGTCACGCGGGTGTGGTGTGCGGCCACATCCACCGCGCTGAGATGCGTGACATTCACGGCACGCTGTATTGCAATGACGGCGATTGGGTGGAAAGCCGTAGCGCCTTGGTCGAACACATGGACGGTCGTCTGGAGATAGTCTTCTGGGACGAACTCCTCGCCGCACAGACGATGGTTCTGCAAGGTGACGCGTTGGTGGCGGCGACTTAGTAGCCGATTGCCGAGCGATACCGGTAAAGTGCGCACCCGCAAGGCGCAATTATGAATGGCTCTATGGCTTATAGCCAGGTGGAAGTATCAGCCGGATATTTGGATCTTTGGGTGCACGCTCGCGAAAGCTTCTTTGTCTCTTCGTGCAACTTCTGAATCATCTCTTTCTCGGCTTCGTCGAAGCCGCGGGTGCGCGCTTCTCTTGCCTTCTCTGAGAAGCCAATCATGGTGGCACTGCCCTTGATGTTTGAGATGCCTCCTCCTCGCATGAGAAGCCTGTGACTCTTGACGTCAAAGACGGTCGATTCAACCGCTGTGAGGATGTCGTACTGGTCGCAATTGATCATGTAGGCCCCAATGCCAGTCCAGTAAAGAAAGGACCATCCGTTCGCGCCGGCATTTTGCACTGGGTCAAAAGACACAAGGGCGATGACATCAAGGTTGAGCAGAGACGCCACGTTACTCAGGTTCACAAAACCGCCGCCGGGTTCCAGATAAATGGAGGGCACGGAGACGATGTCCTTGATGAATGGATAGTTGCGAAATGCAGTCCGGTTGCCGTCCTTTGGTGCACCTGCACTACTTTCGTGCCGGGACCGATGTGGCCACCCTCTCCAGCGCGAGGTTTTGTCAAGTTGCGCGACCAGCTGGAACACTAGGTTTGTACACAAATAAATACATTTTTGAATTGCTGACACTGCTGGTGTTCGGAAATTGCCGCAAGTCAAAAATATGGGTTAACTTCTATCCCAATTAGATGTAAACGTAATTAATTAGGCACCTGGCCGAATGGCGAATCAAAGGTGCCGGACTTTCAATTTACAAATAAAACTATGCGTGCCAAATCACATTCTGTGGATGTTTCCAAGGCATCCATATGACGTCGGGGGCGGACCGACCTTTGTTCGCGATTGTTGAAGATGATCCCTTCATGGCACAACTGGTGAGCGATATGCTCACCTCCGGTGGCGTGGAGGCGCAGGTATTCATGCTCGGTTTGGATCTGCTCCAATGCGCCAACTTGCTGCGCTTCAAGACCATCGTTTTGGATCTGTCCCTCCCAGATATAGACGGCTTTGACCTCATGGACAAGTTGGCGGCCGACGTCATCGGGATGTCCATCGTGCTGATGAGCGGGCACGACGCCGCAACCTTGCGCGGCGCGAGCATTTACGCCAACGGCATCGGGTTGAATGTGCGTGGTGCGTTGACCAAGCCATTCACCCGAAGCGAACTGTTTGCTGCCTTGGGCATCGCCGGATGAGCGCGCTAACCGAAAAATTGAGTGGTTGGCTCAAAACGCTGGGCAGGGCGGGTCTGATGGTGTGGGCCATCCTCTTCGGTACTGCCCTGATCTTGTCTGCCGTGTACTTCATCGTGCAACAGGAAATTGCCCATGAGCGGGAGCGGGCCTTTGCCAGTGCGGAGGACATCAACAGCAAAATTGCTCTGTCTGATGAAGTGCGCATCCGCAGTCTGTTGGCTTCTCTGGACAAGGTGTTGCTGGTCTTGCGCAAGGACTTTGCCAGGAACCCCAAGCTGACTCAACAAGAGCTCATTCTCCGCATGGAAGAGTTAAAAATTGACAACGAACTCAATCCCCACGTCTCCTTTGTGAACGCCTCTGGAGAGGTGCAATTGGCTTCGGCCCGCGGTGCCCATGGCGAAAATTTCCAATTCAACGTAGCAGACCGGGCATATTTTCAAAGGCAAAAGACCGATTTGGACGACGTGCTGGATGTGGGCATGCCCATACAGAGCCGTATCAGCGGCCAGTGGATTGTTCCGTTGACGCGGCGTATCACCAACAAAGATGGCTCGTTTGGCGGGACGATCAGCATGATGGTGGACCCTGGTCTTTTTACCGAGCCGTTCGAGAAAACAAGTGTGGGCAGCAACGCCTCGCGCGCGATCATCGGCTTGGATGGCTACACCCGTTTGCGCCTGAATGACGGCAAGCTAAGCTACGGTGGCGACACCCGAAAATCAAGGGTGTTCAGCGAGATCAAGACTGCGAAAGTGGGCTCGTATACAGCCGTTGCGATGGCCGACGGCGTCAATCGGCAGGTGAGCTACCGGGTGATCGATCCTTATGGACTCATCATTCTGGCAGGTTCATCTGTGGATAGCATCGAGGCGTCATACAGCGAGCAAGTGCGTGGCTACCTTGTTGCGTCTTACCTGTTTTGTGGGCTGGTGTTGGTGCTGTCCGCTCTTTTGATTGTTGGCAACGTGCGGCAAAGGAAGCTGCTTGAAAGTCAGCAGAGCTTCAATCAGCTCATCGAGTTGGTGCCCCAGTTGGTCTCCATCCTGGATGTGCAGGGCAAAATCCTTTGGGTCAATCGCCGCACAGTGGACTTTCTTGGCACGGGTGCGGACGTACTGGCGTTGGATTTTGATTGGATTCTGGCCAGCATTCACCCGGAAGACCTGGCGCATGTGACGGACTACTTTTACTCGGCATTGCGGCGTGAAAGTGGCGCTGAGTTTTGCATCTGCCGCAGGCGACGGTTTGATGGCGCCTACCTCTGGTTTTCCTCACAGATTACACCGATGCTGGACAACGAGGGTGCCGTCATTTCCTTTTTGCAAACCAGCACGGATATCAACGACCGCAAGATGTCTGAAGAGCGCGCCCGGGTGACCCAAAAGCTCGAATCGATTGGCCAACTCACAGGCGGTATGGCGCACGATTTCAATAACCTGCTGGCGATCATCATCGGCAATCAGGATCTACTGAAGTCGGAAGGTCTGAGCGAGCAGGCCACCAAACGGCTTGAAGTTGCCTCCAGCGCAGCGCAGCGTGGGGTAGGCCTTGTGAAGTCGTTGCTGGCCCTGGCCAGCAAGCAGCCCCTGCTGCCTGCCACGGTGGATCTCTGGGCTCTGGTGGAGCGCATTGCACCGCTGCTGCGCCACGCGTTGGGCCCGCGAGTGCAATTCGAGATGATGCCGCCCGAAATCGCTGTGCATGTGGAAGTCGATGAGGCAGGGTTGGAGGCTGTGCTGCTGAACCTGATCGTCAACGCACGGGATGCCATGCCCCTGGGCGGGCGCCTCATGCTGAGTCTGGATGCTGCGAAGGGCATGGCGCGCATTGCCATCACAGACACCGGATCTGG
>CANFNO010000362.1 GCA_947447845.1 Burkholderiales bacterium
ATTCGCGCACCGTGGTCCAACCGGCCAGACCCGCGCCGACCACCACCAGAGGCACTGTCGATGGCTGTGCCGACTCGCTGGAAAGGACGGTGGCGACGTTTGTGCCGGCTTGGGTTGCAAGGTGCGCGCTCATGCTCAGATCTCCACGGTTTCGAAGTCGGCTTTGGCTACGCCGCAATCCGGGCAGGCCCAGCTCTCGGGCACATCGGCCCAAGTGGTTCCAGGGGCGATACCGTCTTCCGGGCGGCCAGCGGTCTCGTCATACACAAAGCCGCAAACGATGCAGATATAAGTTTTCATGGTGTCTAGTCTTTCAGAATTCAATGAATGGAAGGGTGTTTGCGGTGCGACTTACGCCGTCACTTTGGCCAACTGGGCCTTGTAGTGGTTGGCGTGGCGTTCTTCCACCTTGGCCAGTGCGGCAAAGCGCTTTTGCGCCTTTTCCAGTGTGGCGCGGAAGGCTGCTGCGTGTTCGCGGCTCTCGGCAATCTGCTCGTCCATCTCGGCTACTGCAGCGGCTTGGCCTTCGGCTTCGGCCGTCTTGCGAAAGCCGGGATACATCTCGGTGTACTCGTAGGTCTCGCCGTCGATGGCGATCTGCAGGGCCTTGGCCGGGGTCATGGTGGCCTTGGGGTAGAGCAGGTCCAGGTGGCCGAAAGCGTGCATCACCTCCTGGTCGGCCGTGGCTTCAAAGGTGCGGGCGGTGTCTTCGTCACCGGCTTCGCGGGCCAGTTTTGCGAAGTAGCGGTACTTGATGTGGGCCATGGACTCACCGGCAAATGCGGCTTCGAGATTGGCCATGGTTTTGATTTCGGGGCGTTGGGCAGTCGTCATGAAGGGCTCCTATGGGGGGAAACAACAGAGCTGGTAGAAGGTTTCTATCAGCACGGAACGAATGTTAGCTTGCATCTAACGATATAACCAATCGAATTTGGCTAATTGATTGATAGGTTCTATCGCGCTCTGCGTTGCACAATCTCACAAACCCCTCCCCACACACTGCCGAAAGCCTCCGCCATGAACACCCGTAGCGCCAGCGAGCCTTTGTATCCGCCCATAGAGCCCCATCGCACGGGCCGCTTGGAGGTGGACAGCATCCATACCTTGTACTGGGAGGAATGTGGCAATCCGAATGGAGTGCCAGTGCTGTTTTTGCACGGCGGTCCGGGCGCGGGGTTGTCGCCTAAGCATCGCCAATTTTTTGACCCGGCCCACTATCGGATCGTGTTGTTTGACCAGCGCGGTGCAGGCCAATCCACGCCGCTGGGAGAAACCCGCAACAACACGACGCAATTGCTGATTCAGGACATTGAGCGCATCCGCACCCTGCTCGGCGTGGAGCAGTGGCTGGTGTTTGGTGGTTCTTGGGGCTCCACGCTGGCGCTGGCCTATGGGCAGGCTCACCCTGAACACTGCACCGGATTTGTCTTGCGCGGGATTTTCTTGTGCACACCGGCAGAGATTGACTGGTTTCTCAATGGCATCCGCTGGATGTTCCCGGACGCCCACGCGCGCTTTGTGGCCCCGATCCCTGAGGAAGACCGCGGCGATTTGCTCAAGGGCTTTTGCAAGCAACTGTTTGGTGCCGATATCGCTGCCGGAGTAGCGGCTGCCCGTGCCTGGGGTCGATACGAGGGCAGCATCATCAACCTGCTGCCCAACCCCGATGTGGAAGAGCAATTCGGCAGCGAGGCCGTGGCATTGGGCGTCGGCCGCCTGGAAGCCCATTACTTTAGCCACGACTCCTTTTTTACCGAAGATCAATTGATACGCAACGTGGACCGCATCCGCCATTTGCCCTGCGTCATCGTGCAAGGGCGCTACGACGTGATCTGCCCGCCACTCTCGGCCTGGCGTTTACATGAGGCCTGGCCCGAAGCCAGCTTCCACATGATTCCCGATGCGGGGCATGGCGCCTTTGAGCCCGGCATCGCCGCAGCCTTGGTGCGGGCTACGGATCAGTTCAGGCGTGACGGAACCCTGTAGGGTGAGTCCGCTGCCGTGCTGTCCCGGGTCGGAATGCACCCGTTTTTGGGGTGCAGCGCAGCACACGTAATGGCAGACATGGGGGCAACATTCCTCACACTTGCGGCAACAGAAAGCGCCGCTCCCAGGCACTGATCTCGTGAAGATAGCTCTGGAACTCCAGGGCCTTGACCGCGCAATAGCCGGTCACAAAAGCATCACCCAGCAAAGTGCGAACCGCACGGCTCTTCACCATGCGTTCGTGTGCCGGCAGGAAACTGCGCTCCAGACCGTGCGACTGATCGTAGGCATTCGCGCCGGGTTCCAGGGGAGCCGAGGCTTGCAGCTTCTCATCCATGCCGGCCAGTCCAGCGGCCAGCGACGCGGCGATGGCCAGATAGGGGTTGGCGTCGGCACCGGCAATGCGGTTTTCCACGCGTCGGGCTGCCGGGCCGCTCTTGGGAATGCGCAGACCCGCCGTGCGGTTGTCATGACCCCATTCGAGGTTGATGGGCGCCTGGCTTCCCGCTACAAAGCGGCGGTAGGAATTCACAAAGGGCGCAAAAATCAGCATCAGGTCCGGGCCATAGGTTTGAATCCCGCCAATGAAGTGACTAAAGGCGGCGCTCTCGCTGCCGTCCTCGTTGCCGAAAATATTGCGTCCGGCGCTGTCCACCACACTCTGGTGCAAGTGCATCGAACTGCCCTGGGCTCCGCTAATCGGCTTGGCCATGAACACGGCGTTGAGCCCGTGTTGAATGGCGATTTCTTTGGCGGCGTACTTGAATAAAAAGGCCTGATCTGCCACCGCCACCGGGTCGCCATGCATCAGGTTGATCTCAAATTGGGTGGCTCCCACCTCGTGAATCCAGGTGTCGGCCTGCACGCCCAGACCCTCCAGCGCCGTGCGGAACGCATCCCAGAAAGCGGCGTGCTCATTGAGCATATTCATGCTGAAGGCGGACTGACCGGCCTCGGCCCTTCCGTTGCGGGCGGCGGGGGCCGTTAAGGGAACAGCGGGGTCCACACAGGGTGCGGTCAGATAGAACTCGATCTCGGGTGCCACCACCGGGGTCAGCCCCTGCGCGGTATAGCGCGCCACCACTGTTTCCAGCAGCGAGCGGGCGGAGAAGACACAGGGTTGGCCGTCGAGTTCCACGCAGTCGTGAATGGCAAACGCGCGTGGCACGCTGGACCAGGGCGAGAGTTTCAGGGTGCTGTAGTCCGGCACCAAACGGACATCGGGGTCAGCATCCGGAAAAATCGGGTCGTAGGAATAGTCCCCCGTTACGCACTGCATCGGAATAGCCTGGGCGATGCGCAACTCAGTACCGGCGGCAAAGCTGGCGGCCGGCATCAGTTTGCCGCGTGGATAGCCGGAGATGTCAGGAAATATGCACTCCACATCGCGGACACCGTGCTGGTCAAAAAAGGCTTGTATTGCGGCGGTGGCAGGCTGTGTCATGATGAAGTTTTAGTTGAACGGGGCGGATACGCCGCACCCATTCTCGCGGAAATACCAGGCAAAGTAGGATCCACTTTGCCGTGACGGCGCAGGCGCAAGGCTCTGCGCTACTTGGCCTGATACCTTAACCAGAAGTACAAACTATGCAGACATATGACTTGGTCGTGATCGGTGGTGGCTCAGGTGGCGTGCGGGCCGCGCGCATTGCAGCCAACCATGGCGCCCGCGTAGCCCTGGTGGAGGAATACCGCATGGGCGGTACCTGCGTCATCCGTGGCTGCGTGCCCAAAAAACTGATGGTCTACGCCTCGCGCTTTGCGCAGGAGTTTGAGGAAGCCAAAGGCTTTGGCTGGACTGTGGGTGAAACCCGCTTTGACTGGCCGACGCTGAAGGCACGCCGCGACAGCGAAGTCGCGCGTCTCGAAAACCTGTACCGCACGAATTTGCAAAGTGCAGGCGTCACCATCTTTGACAGCCGCGCGGTGTTGCAGGACCCACACACGCTGCTTCTAGCCGACGGGCGTAGCTTGCGCGGCAACACCCTGCTGATCGCCACGGGCGCGCGCCCCGATGATGGACCGGACTTTCCCGGTGCCGAACTAGCGATTGACTCCAACGGCTTTTTTGAACTGGAGCAACTGCCGCGACGTGTCGTGGTGCAGGGTGCCGGTTACATCGCGCTGGAGTTGGCCTGTGTGCTGCACTTGTTGGGCGCCGAGGTCACGTTGGTGGTGCGTGGCGAGCAAATTCTGCGCGGCTTCGACGACGAGATGCGTGC
>CANFNO010000363.1 GCA_947447845.1 Burkholderiales bacterium
GCCTGCCATGTCTGCATGGCACCCGTGCTGTGACCCGACTGGTAGTTGAGGTTGATTCCGTTGGGCCCGTAGAGGTGCGCGATCATGATTTCGATCCGTCTGTCCACGCTCAAATCCTGTCGGTCTGAGAGCTTCAAACTGGAGACCAAGTCATCATCGAGTTGCAGCAAAGACTGGATGTTTTCTACTGTCTGTTCTGCGTGGTAGTGAAAGGCCTCGTCTTGCCACAACTGCGCTTGCGTCAAGGGCGGCAAGGGTGGAAAGAGTGATGAGTGCTGCGAGGCGCAACCGCCCAAAACGAGCGCGCTGATTGCCAGACCAAGGATCTTTAACATCGTTGTCCTCCATTGCGAAAGTCAGCTGTTCAGCAACTCACCTTTAGCCGGACTTTTGATTAGTATTCCCTTCAGCGGGAGTCAGGTCAACGTTTTCGTGGTGCCCAACAAGTCGCCCAAGAAACTAGCTGGCGCGGCCTAACCCCACAAGCGGAGCACCAACCCATGCCAAACTATTCCGGAGTTCAACTCGACACAGAGCGCCTTCTGCTTCGTCCGCTGCAGAGCGGTGACGCGCTTCGTCTATTTGAGATTCACTCCAACGCAGAGTTCATGCGCTACTGGAGTTCTCCGCCCTGGAGGTACATCGAACAGGCTGTAACTTTGATCGAGAAAGATCAAGTCGAATTGGCTCAAGGAAGGCACATTCGGTTTGGTATCTTCCTGCGCGAAACAAAGCAGCTCATAGGCACATGCACCTTGTTCAATATCAATCAACAATGCCGCCGTGCCGAGCTGGGTTACGGCATCGCGCAGGAGCATTGGCGCCACGGTTTTATGACAGAGGCGGTTTCTGAACTGCTCAAGTTCGGGTTCTCGGAACTGAACCTCAATCGTGTAGAAGCAGACATTGATCCACGAAATTCGGCGTCCGGCAGGAGCCTTGAGAAGCTGGGTTTTCTGCGCGAAGGATTCCTGCGAGAACGATGGATCGTGGGTGATGAAGTCTCTGACTCCGCCCTGTACGGCCTTCTGGCCAGGGACTGGAATGCGAGCCAGAAATCCAGCGCGGCCTAGCCATCATTCGAGAGGAGCCGCCGCGTAGCAACGCACGCCAACCCCTCCAATTTGCGCTAGGCTTTACACGACCCCAAAGTGTCCGAACCGGGCTGCCCTATGAATTCCATATACGCCATCAAAACCGAAGTCAGCGACCCGAGCTCAGAGCAGTGGAGCTTTGTGGACCAGAAGACGATGTACGGCGGAAAGCACATCGCCATAGGCGACACGATCTTTGTCTTCGCAAGCGAGAACGAGGGCGGCGCAGGCCTCATTGCCTTTGGCATGGTCTCTTCGGCACGAGCCACCCAGAGGAAGCCAGGCATTGAGCGCCAGACGCCAAGGGTCAGCATTGCCGTCACCCGCACAGGGACTGCGAAGCGCCCGCTCGGACGGACCGAGCTCAAGCCCTTCAATGCATGGACGGACGGGCGCCCCGAGACGGAACTGAATTTCAAGTTCTATCGTCAGGCCACGAACAAGATCATCGGACTTTCAGAAGGTGCGGCCACCTACTTGCGCAGCTTCTTCTAGCGCACCCGAACGCAACGGCTTTGCGCCAAGCCTGCGCGTGGGCGCGCCTGCTCAAGAAAAATTCAGATTGCCGATGCGCAACCAAGGCAGCGCCTGGTCTCCGGTGTCGATGCGCTCGCGGCTCACGGCCAGCACGTCCAGCAGCATCCGGGCCATATTTCCCGAAACCATCACCTCGGACAGGGCGGCACCCATCACGCCCTCTTCGATCAGAAAACTGTTCTTGATCACGCCGGAGAAGTCTCCGTTGGGCGCCGGACTGCCCATCGACCAACGCCCGACCAGCGCCCCGTGCCGTACTGCCGCCACCATGTCGGCTCTGGCGGTCGCGCCGGCAGCAATTTCCCAGCCGCTGCCAGCCACCGGCACATGGGTCAGACCCGTCTTGCGACTGGCGTACAGGCTGGGAGTCAGCGTCATCAGCCTTCCAGCAGTCAATACATCCAACGCAGGCGTGACAAAGGCGTCAGCTGACAGCGCCGCCACCCCGGGCGCATTAAAGCGACTGCGCAGGTGAAGCAAAGGTGACGCAATCACTTCGCCAACCCGTTCGCGGTACAGCGAACTACCGGAGATCAGTTGCGTGTCGCTGAGTTGACCCTGCAGCCATTCCAGCAGATCGGTCACGGCATTGGGCGTCAACACCACTTCGCCAACAAAGTTGCCGCTTATGCCCCGGGTGTGGATCTGCCGCGTGGTGTCGCGCAGCATGTCACTGATACCAAAGTAGTTTTCGGCGGATTGCGTTCGCAAATCGTGGGCGCTACCGCCCGCGTAGTTGAACGAGCTGGACTGCGAGCCCTCGCGCGCTGTGCCGAAGGCGCTGAGCCCGTACCAGCCCAAGCTGCTGCGCAGGTCACTTCCACCTGTGGTCAGGGTCTGGCAGTGTGCCAACGTATGGGCGGCATAACCTTCGTCGACCATCATGAGCGGCGTTTGCGCCGCGCGAAATGCGAGCAACTCGGCAACTTTGTCTGCCAGCACCGAGGGATCGGCCTGCTGCGGCCCTTGCACGATGCGCGCCTGCTGCGCGGCGGACACGGCATTGGCCGGGTCTTGCGGCGCGCCCAGGGCGTCGGCAAACAGACTGGCCACCCGCTGCCGCACCGCCTGTGGGCTGAAGTCGCTCAGCTCGGTGCTGGCCTTGCGGCCATCGATCAACCCGCGCAGCGCGATTTTTTGGGTTTGCGTGCTGCGCAACAAGCTGGGCTCGTTGTGGGCAATGTTCAGTTCATCCTGCTCGGTGCTTGCTGCACTCACCTGGGCGTGCTCAAAGCCCTGCGCCCGCATGGCCTCCAATGCCATTGCGGCTGTGTCTTGCAGATAGTTCATGGTCAACTGCTCCATCATTCGCCTCCCAGATGGGCGCGTGCCCGCAGGGCCGGGCCACCCATGGACACCACCATGGACTGCTTCTTGCCGCAATACCCGGAGCAACTCCAGTGCATATCGTTGGAGACCGCGTCCACGCTTTGCAAAACTTTGATGGCCGACCCCGACAGCGTGGTGTCCCGGATGGCGGCTCCCACCTTGCCCTGGTGAATTTCATACGCCAGGCTGATACCGAACATGAATTCGGTGGTCGAGTCGGCCTGTCCATTGGAGGTCTTCAGCAGCAGGTAGCCATCCTCCACCCCGGCGACCATGTCTGCCATGCTCTGCGTGCCCGGCAGGATGCCGGTGTTGCGCATGCGAATCAGGGGCTCGTCATGGGGACCATAGGCGCGTGCACTGCCGGTAGGCACCAAGCCCATGCGGGCGGAAGTTTCCCGGCTGTTCATGAACTCCGTGAGCCGTCCGTTCTGGATCAGCACCGCATCGCGCGCGGCCACCCCCTCATCGTCAACATAGACCGGCACCATCAATTCCCGCCCCTGAAAGCTGTGGGCAAAGTCCACCATGGTTACCAGTTCGCTGGCCACGCTCTTACCGACCAGGTCCCGCGTGACCGCACCACCCAGCACCAGATCGGCCTCGCACGGGTGGCCCATGGCTTCGTGGGCCAGCATGCCGGCCAACTCGGGTGCCAGCACGACCGTGTGCAGACCTCCACGCGCCGCCACCGCTTCGCGTTTGGCCATCAGGTGCTCGTGCAGGCGCTCCAGCACCGGCGCCAAAGTGGCCACGGACAAGTCAAGGTCGGCCAGACTGCCCTTGCCCGAGATGGACTCGTACAACTCCACCGGCGCACCCTGGGTGTCTTCGGTGATCATGAAGAAGTAGCACTGGGCGCGCTGAATGCTGCTCAGACTGTGACCGCCATGGCTGGTGCGCAGCCACTTGCTGTGATCTTCATCGGCAAACAGAATTTTGGTGGATTTGAGTTGCGGGAAGCGCTGGCGACACCAGGCATGCAACTCGGCCATCTGCTGCACGCACTGCGTAGGCGTCAGTGGGCTGCG
The DNA here is from genome assembly GCA_947447845.1 of Burkholderiales bacterium. The sequence goes on from CANFNO010000363.1 coordinate 3,992, forward strand.
ACCGGCAAACCGGTGCTCGCCCTGGTAGCTGCCCCCAGGCAACACCCAGGCCGGCTTGGCACCGAAGCGGGCCATTGTTAGCGCATTTTTATGCGCCCGATCCGACACGCGGACTGCCTGCTCACCCGCGCCCGGGGCAGAGGCAAAGCCCCAGTAGCCGTCCTGATAGACCCGGGCGCTAATGCCGCCTTCAGCAGTGTGGGAATTGACGCTCAAA
>CANFNO010000364.1 GCA_947447845.1 Burkholderiales bacterium
CGAAGGCAAACGCGTCGTGGGCGTGGAAGTGGTGCAAGGCAATAGCCGGGCAACATCGGTTTTACGTGCCGAGCGTGAAGTGGTTATGTCTTCGGGCGCCATGGGTTCACCCAAGCTCCTGATGCAATCTGGCATTGGCCCGGCCGATCACCTGAAGTCTGTCGGCATCCCGGTGATTCATGATTCGCCGGGCGTCGGCTCCAATCTGCAGGATCACCTCGATTTGTTTGTCATCGCTGAATGCACAGGCGACCATACTTACGACAAATACAACAAGCTCCACCAAGCGGCCTGGGCAGGCATTCAGTACCTGCTGTTCAGAAAGGGCCCGGTGGCCTCCAGCCTGTTTGAAACAGGTGGCTTCTGGTATGCCGATCGGGAGAAAAAGGCGCGCTCCCCTGACATCCAGTTTCACCTTGGCTTGGGCTCGGGTATTGAGGCAGGCGTTGCCAAAATGCAGAACTCCGGCGTGACGTTGAACTCGGCCTATCTGCGTCCGCGCTCGCACGGCACGGTGCGTCTGGCCAGTAGCGATCCCCACGCTGCACCCCTGCTGGACCCGAATTACTGGTCTGACCCCCATGACCGGGAGATGGGTATCAAGGGCTTGCGCCTGGCGCGTGAAATTATCAGCCAGCCGGCAATGAAGCGCTATGTCAAAGCGGAAGTACTGCCCGGTGCCGGGTTGACCACGGATGAAGACCTTTTCAACTACGCCTGCGAACATTCCAAGACCGATCACCATCCTGTGGGAACCTGCAAGATGGGCCCCGCGTCCGACCCGCGCAGTGTGGTGACTCCTGACCTGAAGTTCATCGGGCTCGAAGGTTTGCGCGTGGTCGATGCATCGGTCATTCCCCGTGTGCCGTCCTGCAATACCAATGCACCGGCGATCATGGTGGCTGAGAAAGGTGCTGACCACATTCTTGGAAAAATCTGAGCCATGCCGAAACCACAAGGTGCCCAGGAGGCGGCGGGAGAGACGATCGTTTCGCAGGAGATCCTTGACGCGCTGACGGACGTGAAGTTGCCGCGTTTGATGCCCAAGCCGCTCATCAAAGAGTGGACCTCGGCGCACGGTTGGAAAATTCCTGTGCGTCGTGCTGGTGTCGTCATTGTCGGAAGCGGTGCTGCGGGCCTGCGCGCGGCCGTGGAATTGAAACGCCGGGATTTGGAAGTCACGGTGGTCACGCAAAGCGCGTATGGGGGAACGTCCGCTTGCTCGGGCTCCGACAAACAAACCCTGCATACCGCAAACACGGCGGATCGCGGTGACAACTTCAGGAGCATGGCCGATGCGATTGGTGCCGGTGGCGCCATGGACAAAGACACGGCCTACATCGAGGCAGTGGGCTCCGGTCGCGCAATGTCCACGTTGCAGTTTCTGGGGGTTCCCTTGCCGGTGGATAGTTATGGCGGCGTGCTGCGATACCAAACCGACCATGATGAAGTAGGGCGCGCTACCAGTTGCGGGCCGCGCACCTCACGCCTCATGGTGAAGGTTCTGGCGCAAGAGGCCATCCAGTTGGGTATTCCGATATTCAACCAGACAACGGCCGTGCGGATACTGGTGAATGGGCCGCATGACCGACGCGTCCGTGGCGTGCTGTGCATTGACCCTGGCTTGCGTTCTGAGAGCAACCCGCACGGGCTCGTTGCGCATCTGTGCGATTACCTGGTGCTCGCGGCAGGGGGGCCTGGTGAGCTTTATCGCGACAGCGTCTATCCCAGAAACTGCTTCGGATCGTTGGGCCTTGCGCTGGAGGCTGGCATCGAGGCTGTTAATTTGACGGAAAGCCAGTTTGGCATCAGCACCTCCCGGGATGGATTCCCCTGGAATCTCTCGGGCACTTACGCGCAGTGCATGCCGTACGTCTACTCGGTTGATGAATCAGGTGTTGAACGCAACTTCCTGTCCAACTATTACCGGACCACACAGGAGTTGGCATCGAATACTTTTCGCAAGGGTTACCAGTGGCCCTTCCATGCGACACGTATGCTGGACTTTGGATCAAGCCTGTTTGACCTCGCGGTCTTTAGAGAAATGCAAATCGGCCGCAAGGTCTATATGGACTTCAATAGAAATCCTGTTGCCATCCCCGGTGATCAGGAATTCGATTTGGTGCGCCTGGATGCGGACGTATATGGCTACCTAGAAAAGTCCGGTGCCTTGTTGGAGACGCCTATCGCGCGGTTGAAGAAAATGAACCCGCTCTCCATCGAGCTTTACAGACAGTACAAGATCGACATCGAAAAATATCCCCTGCAGTTTGCGATGAACAACCAGCACATGAATGGTGGCCTGGCGGTCGACATCTGGGGGCAGACAAGTTTGAACGGTTGTTACGCCATTGGCGAAGCGGCCGGCACCCATGGCGTCACACGCCCGGGTGGGTCAGCGCTGAATTCCGGTCAGGTGTTTGGAACCCGCTGCGCGGAACACATCGCATCCAGGAAAGTGGAGCAGCACAGTGCTTCAGATGCAGAGGCGGTCATACGGAGCGGCGTGCTGTACATCCAGCAAGCGCTACAGGAGACAAGCGCAATCAAACCCTCAGTCATCAAGCGCGAAGTGCAGGCGCGCATGAGTGATTCGGCAGGCATGATCTGCAGGGCTGACAACATAGAAACAGCGCTGCGTGATGCCCGGAAGCTCATGCAGGCCATTCGTGAGCAAGGTGTCTCTTTTGCCACGACCACCTTTGGCATAACCCATGCATTGCAGTGGCGACAGAATGCCCTGGCGTCCGAAGCCGTTCTGTCTGCACTCAATTTCTATGTCTCAAAAGGTGGTGGCAGTCGGGGTGCGAGGGCGATTTGCGACGCTACGGGCGAAAGCGTTCCTATGACGAATCGTGGTGTACTCGAAGAGTACCGATTCCGGATGGAAAGGGCCGAAGACAAGGATGAGCAGATCGTGGTTAAGGTGGTCGGCTCCGAGATTTCAATCGCGACCCGCAAGCCGAGGGAACTGATGCAAAAAGAGCGACCATTCTTTGAACGCCATTGGCCTCATTTTCTGACAGGGTCCATCTACCGAGTCGAAATTTGAACCGCTTCGCCCGTGAAGGGTGTGCCCACCAGGAATGTTCATGCTGAAGAAAGATAAGCTGGAGCGATATGTCGATTGATGTGGTGACTTTTGGTGAGGCGATGATGCTGTTGGTTGCTGACCAGCCGGGTCCTCTTGAGCGTGCGCAGGCGTTCTTCAAGCGCACAGCCGGAGCCGAAACCAATGTGGCAATTGGATTGGCACGCCTGGGTTTGCAGGTCGGTTGGTGTAGCCGCCTCGGAACCGATTCCATGGGGCGGTACCTGCTTCAAACCATGGAGGCTGAAGGTATCGACTGTTCGCATGTGGTGAGTGATGCAACCCAAAGGACTGGCTTCATGATCAAAGGCCGCGTCGAAGGCGGGGGCGATCCGGAGGTCGAGTACCACAGGAAGGGATCGGCTGCGAGTCTGTTTCAGCCTGACGACATCGATGTTTCCTGGCTTACCGGATCAAGACATTTGCATGCCACGGGCATATTCGCAGCGTTGTCCGGGAACTGCCTTGCAACTGCAATGGCGAGCATGGACGCCATGCGAACGCATGGCAGGACTATTTCGTTCGATCCGAATCTTCGCCCCTCGCTTTGGGCCAGTGAGGACGCCATGCGCGAGACCACCAACAGCCTCGCATTCCGTGCCGACTGGGTGCTGCCCGGAATTGAAGAGGGCAGGCTTTTGACGGGAAAAGATTCTCCTCAGGAGATCGCAAAGTTTTACCTCGACGCCGGTGTCTCGCTGGTGGTGATCAAGTTGGGCGCGGCGGGGGCGTATTACGCAACTGCGCAAAGCGCTGCAACTGTTCCCGGTTTCCCCGTCGATAAAGTAGTCGACACGGTGGGCGCTGGAGATGGTTTTGCGGTGGGCGTCATCAGTGCAATGCTCGAAGGCCTTGGTGTCCCGGCGGCGGTAAAGCGAGGAACGTGGATTGGAGCCCGCGCCGTGCAGGTTCTGGGTGACACCGAGGGACTTCCAACACGCTCACAACTTGTAGAGGCTCGGCTATGAAAATCAGACACATCGTTCTCGTGAAATTTACCGAGGCCACTGGCCCAGACAAGATCGCCGAGTTGTCGCAAGCCTTTGCGGAACTTCCTTCTCGCGTTCCCGGCATTACTTCTTACGAGGCTGGCGAAAACGCCAGTCCGGA
>CANFNO010000365.1 GCA_947447845.1 Burkholderiales bacterium
TCTTCAATCGTGAGGGGGAACAGGAAGCGAATCACATTGCCGTACACGCCGCAGGTCAGCAGCAGCAGGCCTTTCTTGAGTGCTGCCTGTTGCATGGCCTTGGTCAGGTCTGCATCGGGTGCGCCGGTTTGCGGATTGACGAACTCGCAGGCCACCATGGCACCCAGGGCACGAATATCACCCATGCATTTGTTTTTGGTTTTGGACACTTTCAGGCGCGCCTTCAGCCGGGCGCCCAATTTGGCAGCGCGCTCGCAGAGCTTCTCTTCTGCCATGACGTCCAGCACCGCGTGCGCTGCAGCCACGGCCAGCGGGTTGCCCGCGTAAGTGCCGCCCAGGCCGCCGGGGTTGGGCGCATCCATCACCTCCAGGCGCCCGGAGACTGCCGACAAGGTGGTTCCACCGGCCATGCTCTTGGCCATGGTGATCAGGTCTGGTGAGACCCCGTAGTGCTCCATGGCAAACATCTTGCCGGTGCGGGCAAAGCCAGTCTGCACTTCGTCCGCAATCATCAAAATGCCATGCTGGTCGCACAGCTCGCGCAGCCATTTCACAGCCTCGATTTGGATCGGATTGAAACCACCCTCACCCTGCACCGGCTCAAAGATGATGGCAGCCACGCGCGCGGGCTCGATGTCGCATTTGAAAAGTTGCTCGATAACGTGCTTGGTCTCGTCCAGGCTGGCGCAATGGCAGGGGAACGGAGCGTGATAAATCTCGGGTGCAAAGGGACCAAAGCCAGCCTTATAGGGCTGAACCTTGCCGGTCAGTGCCACCGCGAACATGCTGCGGCCATGGAAGGCGCCGCCGAAGGCGATCACGCCGCTGCGCTTGGTGTAGGAGCGGGCAATCTTGATGGCGTTTTCTACCGCCTCAGCGCCGGTGCTAAAGAAGGCTGTCTTTGCCGGTCCGGCAATCGGCACGATGGAGTTGATGCGCTCTGCCAGCGACACATATTCAGCATAGGGCACCACCTGGTAGCAGCTGTGGGTGAAGCGCTGCAACTGGGCCGCAATGGCGGCTTGCACTTTGGGGTGCACATGGCCAGTGTTGAGCACAGCAATACCACCGGCAAAATCGATAAAACGGCGCCCTTCGATGTCCCAAAACTCAGAGTTCTTGGCGTGGTCGATAAAAAAGTCGCTCATCACGCCTACACCACGCGGAGTGGCGGCCAAGCGGCGGGCATGCCACTCAGCGTTAGTGCCGACAGAAGTTGCCGCGGCCAGGGCGGAAGGTTTCAAAGGTGCGTTCATAACGGGTTCTCCAAGGACTAAAGAGTGAATATGAGAGTGTGAAGGTCTTAGGCCCGAAGGTCAAACAGGGCTTTCAAAGCGGACTGTTAAACGGGACTATCTATACGAATCCAGGTCGTTTTGGTTTCAGTGTATTTGTCAAAAGCGTGCAGCGATTTGTCACGACCGACGCCACTTTGCTTGAAACCGCCAAAGGGCACGGTGATGTCGTCTTCATCGTATTGGTTAACGTGGACGGTACCGGCGCGCAGGGCACGCGCCACGCCGTGTGCCTTGTTAATGTCACTGGTCCAGACACCGGCTTGCAGGCCATAGACGCTGTCATTTGCCAGGCGCACTGCCTCCGCTGCATCGCTAAAGCTCAGAACTGACAACACCGGGCCGAAGATCTCTTCGCGGGAAATCTTCATCTCGGGCTTCACGCCATCAAAAATGGTCGGTTGCACATAGCAGCCACCCGTGTCGGCCATCACCTGCTCGCCACCGGCGATCAGCCGGGCACCTTCGGCTTTTCCGCTTTCGATGTAACCCAGCACCGACTTCATCTGAATCTGGTCCACGATGGCACCCATCACGGTGCCGGGCAGTGTCGGGTTGGCCGGTGCATAGCCAGGCACCAGAGCCAGGGCCTTTTCCAAAAACCGTTCCTTGATGCTGTCCTGCACAAACAAGCGCGAAGGTGCGTTGCAACTCTCGCCCTGGTTGAAAAAGATGCTACCAATGGCAGCTTCCACGGCCTTGTCCAGATTCGGGCAATCCGCAAAAACGATGTTGGGCGACTTGCCGCCCAACTCAGTCCAAGCCCGTTTGAGGTTGCTTTGCCCCGCCATCACATGGATTTGTTTACCCACACGGGTGGAGCCGGTAAAGGCGATGCAGTCCACATCCATGTGCAGAGCCAGAGGCGAACCAGCCTCCGGGCCGTAACCGGTGACCACGTTGAACACGCCTTCGGGAATGCCCGCTTCGAGCGCCAAATCGGCCAGGCGTAAAGCGGTCAGGGGCGACTTTTCGCTGGGTTTGAGCACCACGGAATTGCCGCTGGCCAAAGCCGGTGCAATCTTCCAGGCAGCCATGATCATGGGATAGTTCCAAGGCACGATAACGCCAACAACACCCACCGGCTCACGTGTGATCAGCGCCAGTGCGGTCGATGGCGTGGGGGCGATCTCGTCATAAACCTTGTCCACCGCTTCGCCATACCAGCGAATGCAGTTGGCGGCGCTGTTCACATCTACACCACGTGCATACTTCACCGGCTTGCCCATATCGAGCGTCTCGGTCATGGCCAATTCGTCGCCATGCTTTTGAATCAAATCAGCAAAACGGATCATCACGCGCTTGCGCTGCGCCGGTGCCATGCCGCTCCAGCGACGGTCTTCGAAAGCGCTGCGCGCGGCCGCCACTGCGGCATCGATGTCAGCAGCACCACAACGTGCTACTTGCGTCAACACGCGGCCGTCTACTGGCGAGATGCAATCAAATAGCTGACCGTCTTGAGCCCCCACGCGTTTGCCGTTGATCAGGGCGCGGCCATCGAATGTCAGGTCTTGCGGTGTTGTCGTGCTGCTCATGTCTATCTCTCTTATTTCGGTCCGGTTCAAATACAAACTGGACACTTCGATCTCTTGAAAAGTGGACCTATTGAAGGCCACAAATGCAAACGGGGCCGCATTGCTGCGGGCCCCGTTTGGATGGGTTTCGGTCTGGGTTTAGATCAGAACGACAGGACCAGTGAGGTGCCGAACGTCGTATGGTCTTTACTGTAGATACCGTCCGAACCAACGAAGTTATATCCGCTGGACTTGTCAATGCGGTATTCAGTTTTCCATTGAGTGTTGGCATTGATCTGGTAGTTAGTACCCAGACTTATACGGGTTAACGTTGCGCCCGTTGTCGGCAGCAGGGTTGTGGCGTCTACGTCATATGCGCCAGTGCTGTCGGTGCGTTCAGGTCCCAGGCCCACATCTGTTGAACCACCATTGTAGGCATAGGTTCCGCCGCCGTTGGCATGGTTGTCGATCATGTCCAGACGTGCCAGCAACTGCAAGCGCGGAACCACCTTGTAGCCAATCAGGCCGGAAATGCCGGTCCAAGTTGCAGTATCTCCGTTGGCTGCGGCACGGGCCATCTGGCCGGAAGTCAGCTGGCCATTCAGTTGCAAATCACCCTTGGTGTAGCCAGCTTCCAGAGCCATGATGTTGAACTCACGGTTGGATGCCCCATGCAGCCCAGACAAGGCAAAGTAGGTGCTCTCGCTCTTGTACCAGTCAAGCCGATAGGCCAACGCCACCGTTTTGGAAAGGGAGTTCGCTGCGCTGAAAGTACCTAGTGATGCGGGATCATTAAAAGTTGCGGAAGGGTCATCATAGGCAGCGTCAACATTGGCGACTAGCCACTTGAACGCATAGGTACCGTTGTCAAAGGTATGGGACATGCCGATACCTGTATAGCTGGTTGCGCCTGCCAGATCATAAAGTGCGTTGTGCGAAATCAGTTGATTGCCAAGGGTGGGGTTTGCATTGGCAAAAACGTATTCATAGCCTTGGAAGTCAGGCATCACACCACCGATGATGCGGTTTTCCTTGTCAACAGGTATCGAAATGGATGCCTCATGAACAATCCCTGTAATCGTGTTGCCCGGCAACAAACGCAAAGTCCAGTCCACGCCTTCTCCATCCTGTGATTCCTTGGTGATCTGAATCATGCCAAACTCATCACCACCACTACCAGATGAACCAGAGAAATCATTGCTCTTTGAAAAGGTGTCGTATTTGAAGGCAGCTTCAATAACGCCATTGATTTTTACGCCCTTGAAGCCGGACTTCTCGGTGTCGTCATCGGCCAGGTCCAACCTTTGCTCAATGCGATTTACTTGTTGACCCAGCGCCGTAGTGTCGGGCTGAGCACTCATAGCTTCCACCTTTTGCGTCAGCACTTGCAA
>CANFNO010000366.1 GCA_947447845.1 Burkholderiales bacterium
AGCCGCTCCTGCGGGCTGTGGCACAACGTGCGCTCGTCGTATTCCCAGCGCCCCGCCACACGCTGGCGCAGTCCCAATTCTTCCAACAAGTCCTGCACCTCGGGCGCATCGTCACCCGGCAGCGGCAGGTAGTGCGCACCCAGCGGGCAGGCGATGCCTTCGACGCTGCCACCACGGGAGTTGCCACCGGCTTCGTCTTCCAATTCGAGCAGCACAAAGTCATCCATGCCGCGCAGACGCAAGGCACGCGCTGCGGCCAGACCGGCGACGCCACCACCGGCAATCAGCACACGGGTCTTGCGCTGCACGGACGGCACGGGCCAACTCTTGACGTCGCGTAGCCGGTGACCACGCACCTCGTTGATGCCGGTGAAGTTACCCGTGATGTGGTCGTTCCCGGCATCCGCATCGAGCCAGGGTTTGCAGGCACCGAGCAGCGAAGCCAGGCCCGCGCTCAAAACGCTGCGCCGCTGCAAGCCCGGCCAACCTTTAGTGCGCAACCCGGCCCCACTCTTCTTCATACGTCGTCACCAACACCTGATTTGACAGGCGGTTGATCTCGGTGGGCACGGCATCCATGTCTTGCGCAAAGTCGAACAACAGCGGCAGACTCTTGGTATTCAAAAAACGCAGACCGACGGGCAATGTGGTGGGCAGGTGATAGGGCCTGCGGCTGGCAATCACAAAGCCCCATTCGCCAAAGCTGGGCACGTGGGCGTGATAGGGCGTAGCCGTCAGCCCAACAGATTCGATGGTGTGCACCACGGTCCAGAAGCTTTTGCGCGCCACCAGAGGCGAGGTAGTTTGTATCACCGCGTAACCGCTGGCAGCCAAATGTTTATCCAGCAACGCGTAAAACGCATTGGTGAAAAGCTTGCCAATGGAGAAGTTGGTGGGGTCGGGGAAGTCCACCACCAGCACATCAAAAACTTCATCCGAATTTTCCAGATAGCCAAAGGCGTCGGTGTTGACAATTTTCAATTTGGATGAGGACAGCGCGTGTACATTGAGCTTTGCCAGCATCGGCTCATTAGTGAATAGCTTGGTCATGGCCGGATCCAGCTCCACTAGGGTGACGCTTTCCACGCCCGGGTATTTCAGAATCTCGCGCACCGCCATGCCGTCACCGCCACCCAGCACCGCTACTTTTCTCGGCGCGCCACCTTGAGCAAAGGCGGCCATCACTGGATGGACCAGGGCCTCGTGGTAGCGGTATTCGTCACGCTCTGCAAACTGCAGATTGCCATTCAGAAACAGGCGCAACCCCAGCCGTCCTTCACCCGGTGAATTGGTAACGACGATGCGTTGGTACTGCGTGCTGACTGCGATCACCGCATGGTCTTGGTACAACTTGTCTTCGGCCCAGGTGGTGATGTGATCAGCCCAGACCATGCCGCCGGTGAGCAAGGCCAGCGTGGCAAAACATGCCCCGGCATGAGAGCCGAGGTGCCGCAACTCATGGCGGAACAACCACAGCGCCCACAGCGCCACACCGGCGTTCATCAGCCCGAATAAAAGGCCGGTGCGCGCCAGCCCAAGGTTGGGCACTAGCACCAGCGGAAAGGCAATCGACACGGCCAGCGCACCCAGGTAATCAAAAGTAAGAACTTGTGACACCAAGTCTTTGAGCGCCACATTTTTCTTCAGCATGCGCATCACCAGCGGGATCTCCAGCCCCACCAGAATGCCGACCAACGTGACCATGGCGTACAGCACAAAGCGAAAGGAGTTGGGCAACGCAGCATGGGCCACGAACAGCAGCACCGGCATGGATCCACCGGCCAGTGCCACCAGCAACTCGATGCGCAAAAAGTGGGCGCTGAGCTGGCGCTCCAGAAAGCGCGAGAGGTATGAGCCCACACCCATGGCAAAGAGGTAGGCGCCAATCACGGTCGAGAACTGCAACACCGAGTCGCCCAGCAAATAAGACGCCAGCGCCCCAGCGGCCAACTCATAAACCAGACCGCAAGCTGAGACCACGAAGACCGAAGTCAGCAGCGCCAGTTCGACCGGGCTCGGGCCCGGTTTGGAATCACTATGGGTCAATTGGGTTTAGCCGCCGGGCCGCCCCAAGGCTAGACGCGCCCCCTCGGGGGGGCAGCGCAGCACACGCAGTGGCAAGCGTGGGGGTCATTAATGAATTGCGGCGGCGACGATGATGCAGATGCCTAGCGACATGGCTGCGACGACCGTTGCCAGGGCCTGGTTCTGCTTCTCGACAATTTCTTCCCACAGGTTGTAGGGCGTGAGTTTGTCGATGATCAAAAAGCTGATCCAAAAAATCAGCACGCCCGCGAGTGCGAACACGACTGAGCCTAACAAGACCCCCGGCTTCATCCATTCCATGATGCATCCTTTCAGTGAGAACTGCCCGCTTACAAACGTTTACTTTCAGGTCACTACGCTGACACGAAAGCGCGCCATGATGGCGCCAACAACAATTCTCAGCACCATACACCATGACTTCGCCATCTGCCCACATGCATGCTCCCGAGGGATCCGATCCGGTGCCGGCATTGCTCGGGCGGGTGTACGCAGAAGCTCCGATTCCTTTGAAGAGCCGCATGCTGGAGCAATTGCTCAAACCCTTGGGACTGCTTTCGCTGGCGACGGTGTGCAATGGCGCATTTACCAACTTGGCACTCACCCGAAATTGGGCGATACAGCCTGATTTGGTGCAAAAGGTGGATTCGAAACAAGTCATGGCGCTGACTATCTATGTGCAGCAAGTCAGCGTGCAGGCGGTGACCAGCCTGAGCCACGTGCTGACCTCATCCCCATTGTTGCAAGGGTCAGTGGCGGCCTCGGCGCTGGTGGCGCTGCTGATCAAGCGCTCGCGCGAACAGCACCTGCCTGACCCGCGCGATCTGGAAGACTTTGCCGCTTGAATCTCCGCACTCTCCAGTGCGTGGGCTGCTCCACCTGAGGCAGCATTCGGGCTGGCTTAGACTCTGCCATCTTGAAAAAAATCCCCCTCTTCTCATTCGCTGCCTCACTGCTGTGCAACTTGGCCCTGAGCACGGCCTTCGCCGCCACACCTCTGGACCTGCCGGATCTGAGCGCGATGGTGGACTACCGCCCCAAGACGCCATTGCGCGTGTTCAGCAGCGAGGGCGTGCTGATCGGCGAGTTCGGCCAGGAGCGGCGCGAGTTCATAGCGATCAAAGACATCCCGCTGATACAGAAGCAGGCCCTGCTGGCGATTGAGGATTCCCGTTTTTACGAGCACGGCGGTGTGGACTTCAAGGGCGTGGCGCGCGCCGTGATTGCCGACCTGACCGGTGGCCTCAAGCAAGGTGCTTCCACCATCACGATGCAAGTGGCGCGTGATTTTTATCTGACCAAAGAAAAGATCTTTTCGCGCAAACTCACCGAGGTCATGCTGGCCTACAAGATTGAGCGCACGCTCTCTAAAGACCAGATCCTGGAGCTGTACATGAACCAGGTCTATCTGGGGCAGCGCGCCTATGGCTTTAGCAGCGCGTCGCGCATCTACTTCGGCAAACCCCTCAAGGACGTGAGCATTGCGCAGGCGGCCATGCTGGCCGGTTTGCCCCAGGCCCCCAGCACGGTGAACCCGGTGGTCAACCCCAAACGCGCACAGGCACGCCAGCGCCTGGTGTTGAAGCGCATGCGCGATCTGGGCTACATCACCGAAGCCCAACTCGCCCAGGCCCAGAAGGAAGACCTGCATGTGCGCATGGACGGCCAGAGCTACAGCAACCACGCCCAGTACGCCGCGGAAATGGTGCGCCTGGCCATGGTGGCCCAGTTCAAAGACGAGGCCTACACGCGTGGCATCAACGTCACCACCACCCTGGTCAATGCCGAGCAGGATGCCGCATATGAGGCCGTGCGCCGCAATGTGCTGGCCTACGACCAGCGCCATGGCTACCGGGGGCCCGAAGCCTTTGTGGAACTACCTGCAAACCCGACTGAGCGCCAGAAATTGATCGAGGCCACACTGCAACAGCACCCGGCTAGCGACAAAATGCTGGCCGCCGTCGCAACCACGGTCAGCCCCCAATCCGTGCATGCGCTGCTGGCCAATGGCGACGAAGTGGTTCTGGCAGGGGATGGCTTACGTTGGGCAGCGGCAGCGCTGGCGCCCAAGGCTTCCGCGGCGATCAAAGTCAAACCCGGCTCCGTCATTCGGGTGCAGCAAGACGGCAAGGGCCGCTGGACCATCACGCAATTGC
>CANFNO010000367.1 GCA_947447845.1 Burkholderiales bacterium
GATCAAGACTGTGTGATTGAAGGCTCAGCTGACACACTCAAACAAATTCTTGTGAATCTGATAAAGAACGCAGTAGAGGCTATGACCCAGGGCGGCCGAATTGAGATCATCAACGGCGGGCGCTTTAAACGCGGTGAACTATCCTATTACTTGTTGTCTGTTAAGGACAATGGACCCGGCATTCCTTTGGAACTGCGCAGTCGTATATTCTCACCCGTTCAAAGTAGCAAGGCAGGCGCTAATCGGGGGATTGGGCTGAGCATTGTTCATGGTTTGGTGAAGAGGTTAGGTGGTGAAATCGAATGTGCAAGTGTGGTGGGCGCGACCGAGTTCAAGATCTATTTGCCGGCTGTCGATGTGCAAAAATCTGATTCACCAATTCCTAAATTTCAGGGCTTAGTGTGAATATAAAACAATCGTTGCAGCCTGCCGGCGTCAAGCTGTTCACCTGTCGACACATGGTCAGGACAAGCGCGTCATGATGAAGGGATTGGCCGCTTCCGCAGCGATAGCCGAGAACGGGAACGTGCAACCATCACATTCAGTTGAACTTGAAGTTATGGATTTCAAGCCTAGGGTGTTGCTAGTTGACGATGAGCCCCGAATGCTCGACAGTTTGCATGCTCTACTAGTTGGCAAGGGATACGATTTGACGCGCGCCGGTGGCGGTCAAGAAGCTATTGATCTGCTGCTCAATACCCAGTTTGACCTCGTCATCCTGGACCTGCACATGCCCCATGTCAGTGGACATGACGTGATGAACTTCATGAACACGACCGATCGACGTTCAAATGTCATTGTGACCAGTGGTGCTAGCGAGATTGACGCTGCCATTGGAGCCATTCGAAGCGGGGCCTACGGCTATTTGCGTAAACCCTATTCGAGCGCGGAACTTTTTAAAACCGTCGACAACGCGATTTTGCAAAGTAAGTTGCAATCGGAAAATCACAGCATCGCTTTACGCCTGGAGCGCTCGGAGCGCATGTACCGTTCCTTGGTCGACACTTCTCCCGACATCATCTATACATTGGATGCGGATGGGCACTTTACATTCATCAACAGTCGCGTTTACCCCCTGCTCGGGTATCACCGCAGTGAACTCATTGGCAAGCATTACTCCATTCTGGTCCATGAAGGTGACATGGAGCGTGCCAACTATGTGCTAAACGAAGGGCGCATGGAGTTCGTTCGGTCGCGTGGCGTTGAGTTGCGTTTGAAGTCCAAGCGAGATGATTACCAGGCTCGCATATTCAGCATCGAGTTGGTTCTGACGGATCTGGGCGCTGTTGTGGGGGAGGGCATGGCGCCTGCCGAGCCAGAACAGCGAAAACTGACGGGCACTTATTGCGTTGCCCGGGACATCACTGAACGTAAGCGTGCCGACGAACAGATTGCCTACCAAGCGTATCACGACATATTGACAGATTTGCCGAATCGGGCCTTGTTCAATGACCGCCTTGGATTAGCCTTGTTGCAGGCTAGGCGAAATCAGAATTTGCTGGCGGTCTTATTCATTGATCTGGACCGTTTCAAAGTTGTAAACGATACCTTTGGGCATGGCGTTGGCGACGTCCTGCTTCAGCACGTGGCCTTAAGGCTCAAGGGCTGCCTGCGCCGATGCGACACGCTGTCGCGCATTGGTGGGGACGAATTTACGGCCATTCTTCCGGAACTCAGTAGCAAACAGGATGCCGCCCTCATAGGCGAGAAATTTGTTGCTTGCCTGCGCGAGCCCTTCACCCTTGCCGGGCAAACGGTGCATGTATCTTCAAGCATTGGTATCACGCTGTACCCGGGAGATGGCAAGTCGATTGAAGAGCTGCTGCGCAATGCCGATGTGGCGATGTACCACATGAAGGCCACAGGGAAAAATGGCTACGCATTCTTTGAGTCGGAAATGCTCGATTTGTCGGTCCAGAAGATTGCGTTGGAGCACGACCTGCATCTAGCGCTTGAGCGCGGCGAACTGGAAATGTTTTATCAGCCGCAAATTGACATTGAGACGCGCAAGATCATTGGTGCTGAGGCGCTGATGCGATGGAACCATCCGCTGCGCGGCTTCCTGAGTGCAGGCGAGTTTCTGCCCTTTGCGGAAGAAAGTGGTTTGATCATTCCGATCAGCAACTGGATGCTGGAGGCAATTTGTAGTGATTTGCTGCAATGGCGAGCATCTAGCGGGGAGGCCCTGCGCCTATCCATCAATATTTCGCCACAGTACCTGGACCGGGGCGACTTTTTTGAGAAGCTCAAGCAGGCGCTGATCCGCCACAGGATTTCTCCGTCCCAGATCGAAGTCGAAGTGACGGAAAACATCTGTATTCGAAATCCGCAAGTGGCCATCGAGCAACTCGAAAAACTCTGCCAACTTGGGGTCAGTGTTGCCATTGACGACTTCGGAACCGGCTACTCGTCTTTGTCATATTTGCACCGTTTCCCTATTCATACGATCAAAATCGATCGCTCTTTTGTCATGGAAATTCAGGATCCGGATGCCCAGTTTCCGGTCGTTCTGGCCATTGTTGCAATTGCAAAGGGGCTGGGGCTCAATCTCGTTGCCGAAGGAGTGGAAACGCTTGTGCAGGCTCGCTATCTGGAAGGCGCGGGTTGCAAAATATTCCAAGGCTATCTCTACCACAAGCCTATGTCACAGAACAAATTGATTGAACTCCTACTGGTTCAATCAGCGGAAAGCTGAAACGCACGCGTGTCGACTGACGTGTGGGTTTATCTGCTGCGCAATATCAAGTCGTAATCACACACAACACACTGCAGGGCGCATGTTCGATGAGTGCCGACGAGGTTGAACCTCGCCACCAGCGCGCCGCCCAACTATCCAGATGCTTGTGACCCACCACAATTAAGTTGGCCTGGGTTCTGCGCGCGAATTCAGAAATTTCGTGCACCGATTCACCTGTCAGCAGTTCGCCCTTTACCTGGTGGCCCGCTGCAGCCATGCGGGACAGACCGTCATCCAGAATGGTTTGAAAACGCTGCTTGTCGCGCTGCGCGATTTCGGGAATGTAAATGCTGCCGTCATAACCCGCCAAGTTTGCGGGCGAGGGCATCACCGCTACAAGCCATAAAACTGCCTGGCTCCATTGAGCCAGTTCTTGGCTTTCGAGCAGCGCCCGTTGTCCTGCTTCTGATCCGTCATAGGCTAGGACAATGGTTTTGTACATGGTGAATTGCTCCTGGGGTGTGCGCCAATAGTAGTCGTGACCTACCCTCAATACAAGCGCCTGGACCTACCTCCCGTACGCGTCCTCGAAGCGCACGATGTCGTCCTCACCGAGGTAGCTGCCGGACTGAACTTCGATCATTTCCAAGTCCACGCGGCCAGGGTTTTCCAGGCGGTGGGTAGTGCCAAGCGGGATGTAAGTCGATTCGTTTTCGGACAGCAGCAAGGTGTCTGTTCCCTTTGTCACCCGGGCGGTGCCACTCACCACAATCCAGTGCTCGGCGCGGTGGAAGTGCATCTGCAGTGACAACGAGGCGCCCGGCTTGACGATGATGCGCTTGACTTGAAAGCGTGCTCCGTTGTCCACGCTGTCATACGAACCCCATGGCCTGAACACCTTGCGGTGAGTCTGGCCTTCAGATCGACCGGCGGCCTTCAACTGGTCGACAATCTTCTTTACATCCTGCGTCTTGTCCTTGTGTGACACCAGAATGGCATCAGCGGTTTCGACGACCACCAGATCATTCACACCGACGCAGGCAATGAGCCGCCCCTCGGACAAGGCCAGGGTGTTGGTGCAACCCTGCAGGAGCACGTCGCCCTGTGCCACATTTCCTTGTGGATCTTTGGGTAATGCCTTCCAAAGCGCTTCCCAGGCTCCCACATCGGACCAGCCCGCACTCAAGGGAATCACCACCCCCGCTGGCAGTGCAGCATCTGCATCGGGTCGCGCAATGCGTTCCATCACGGCATAGTCAATCGAGTCTGAAGGACAAGTGGAAAACTCATCCTTGCCCACGCGCACGAATTCACCATCGCTCTTGCCTGCCGCCCAAGCTGCGTCGCATGCGGTCAGGATGTCCGGGCGGCAAATTCGCAGGGCTGCTAACCAAACCGATGCCCGCACCATGAATAGGCCGCTGTTCCACAGGTAGTTGCCCTCGGCTAGATACGACTCCGCAGTCTGCAGATCGGGCTTTTCGACAAAGCGGGCAATGCGCAAAGC
>CANFNO010000368.1 GCA_947447845.1 Burkholderiales bacterium
CGGGTGGGCCTGGACAGTAAGTGCCGCGACACCTGCAACATGCGGTGCAGCCATCGAGGTGCCGCTCAATGCCTCTGCATTGGTGCCGGAAGCGACCCATGTCGAGAACACTGATACACCTGGCGCAGAAACGGACGGCTTGAGTGCACTGTCACCGACCCGTGGTCCGCCAGAGCTGAAACTTGCGGTCAATCCGAGTTCGGCATTGGTGAGGGTCTGTGCCGTTAAGACCGTAAAAGTTGAGGCAGTCAAGGCGGGTACATCAGTTGGCTGGATGCCCAAAAATGGAATGCTGACGCCGGGGATGGGCCCCTCGAAAATGCCGTAACCGGGCCCGTTGTTTATGAGCGCCACTGCGGCTGCACCTGCACGCTGTCCAAATATTGCGCGATCAATGCGGGCACAAGAGCCACGCAGTGTGACTACGAGCTTGCCTGCAGTGCCGGCATATTCGGCCGCGTTGCAACCCAGGGAAACCGTACCATTGGCGTTGCGAAGTACCACCACTTGCAATGGGCCCGACGGCAGCGCGGCGCCATTGGAGTCCTGTGCGTTGATGATGGAGCCGTCTTGCAGCGTCACGACTGCCCCGGGAAAGCTGGGCCGTCCATCAACCGCTGCTACGCTGATGACCCCATCTCCCGCCGCAGGCGAGCCAGTGATGTAGGGCTCGGGACCCGCGTTGCCTGCGGACGCAACCACCACCACGCCCGCCTTGGTTGCGTGCTCCGCTGCAAGCGCATCCGCACTGTTGGGATCGCCAAACGAAGAGCCTAGCGACATGTTGATCACATCCATGTCGTTGTTGATGGCCCAGTCAATTGCCTCTACAACGACATCCGTCGAACCGGCACAGCCGAATACACGAACGGCATAAAGATCTGCCTCTGGCGCAACACCCGGGCCCACATTGAACGCGTGCGAATAGGCAGAACTATCGTATGGGCCCGCGTATGTGGTTCCACTCGAGGTGACGCCATAGCCAGCCACTGTTCCGGCCACGTGGCTGCCATGTCCGGCGCCCGCGCAGTCAAGGGGATTTGAGTCTGGTACGGGCGTTGACCCGGCCACATTGGCGTTATATGCGTCACCGACCAGGTCGATACCGCCTTTGACCTTGCGTGCACCAGGTCCGAACAAGGTGGGGTCTGCAGGCAGCGTGCCGCCTGCAGCAGCTGCAAAATAGGCTGCTTCTGTGCCCGGGCCGCCGAAATTGGCATGTGTGTAATCAATGCCCGTATCAATGATGGCGACTTTGACGCCTTCGCCACGAAAGCCCGGTGTGCCTTGCCAGACTTTGGGCGCTCCGATATAGGGCACGGTGGTGGAATTGTCACGTGTATGGCGCATGACGGGCAGCACCCTTACTACACCAGGAAGCGCAGCAATGCTTTGAATATTGGATGGATGCACTTCAATTTTCATGCCGTTAACCGCGCCGTGAAAATGCTCCAAAACCCTCCCGCCACGCTCCTCAACTTGAGGCCGTAAATTTCGTTGTTCAACGCGCACGCGTTCGATGACTGAGTCACGCTCCTGGCGGCTTAGCTTGAGCGTCGGGGACAGAGTGCGTGCCTGCGCAACCGATGACTCCGACATAACCACCACAACCTTGACCATTTGGCTAGCACGTGCACTCAGCAGGCGTGAGGCGTCCGCAGTTTGCGCTCCGTCATATTCGTGAAACCGCGTGGCTGCGCTTTGAGCGACCGCTTGACCGGCACCGAGCAATGCAAGCGCAATGGCTGCACTACTGGCTATAGCCGTCAATGAAAAGCCGTGGTTACGTTTTTGACTAGCCAAAGTATCTTGCATGAAAGAGTCTCCAGTAGAGCGAGTAAGCAGGGAAATATGTGAATGCGTGGGTTGTGTAAGTAGTTTCGATTCGCATTACAGTCGCACGAAACGACTAAAACTATCGGTACTTACACTAGGGTTTGCTTAGGGGTGCTAGGAATATCAAGGACTTGACGCATTCCAGGCCTACATTAAATGGGGGGTGCAGGTGTACTAAGCGCAATATGTATATAGATATGGCTGAAGCTAGATATAAATGCTAAACAGACACATCACGGAATATCCGATTTGGCGAGAGATTTCCTAGGGTTCATGGAACACACTCGCGATGGCGAAAGAACGCATATATTCTCCCTGCAGTTGTTGTTGAGGCCGATCATATTTCTCGATCCCGACTCAAGACATCCCCCAAAAGAGTGAATCCTGCGTATGCAGGTTGTCACATTTAGCATTTGGTACTTTTCTCGTTGCCTTGCACTTGCAGGTGCTCAATATTGGATATCGGGTAAGGAGAAGGCTTTGACCAGTCCTGTGCGTAAGAAGCAAATTTCAAGGTATGGTTAGCTATGCACACCATCACGATTTATCACAACCCGGCATGCGGCACCTCGCGCAACACTCTGGCCTTGATCCGCAACAGCGGCGCCGAGCCCGAGGTCATTGAGTACCTCAAGACACCGCCGACCAAGGGAAAGCTACAGGACCTGCTCAAGGCCTTGGGCCTAAGCGCTCGCGAACTGCTGCGCGAGAAGGGCACACCTTACGCTGAATTGGACTTAGGTGACGCCAAATGGAGTGAGGACGATTTGCTGGACTTCATGGTCCAGCACCCCATCCTGATGAACCGCCCCGTGGTGGTCACCCCCATTGGCGCAAAGCTCTGTCGCCCCAGCGAGGCGGTGTTGGACATCCTGCCCGACCCACAGCGTGCGGCCTTTAACAAGGAAGACGGCGAAGCCGTGGTCAACGCGCAAGGTCAGCGTGTCTGAAGCCCGCGTTTTTCATACCGCGCTGCCCAGCAGCAACCTCGACGCCGCATGCTTCCGGTTGCCCGAGCCCGTATGCCTGCACAGTGCAACGCCGTCCACCCATGCACCGCGCATCCTGATGCTCTATGGTTCCTTGCGCGAGCGCTCGTACAGCAAGCTCTTGACACTGGAAGCCGCCAGACTGCTTACGGCCATGGGTGCCGAAGTCCGGGTGTTTGATCCACAGGATTTGCCGCAGCCCGATAGCGTTCCAGAGAGCCACCCCAAGGTGCAGGAATTGCGCACGCTGGCGGCCTGGTCCGAGGGCATGGTCTGGTGCTCGCCCGAGCGGCATGGTGCCATGACCGGCATTATGAAAAGCCAGATCGACTGGATTCCGCTCGCCGTGGGTGCAGTGCGTCCCACGCAGGGCAAGACGCTGGCAGTGATGGAGGTCAGCGGCGGCTCGCAGTCCTTCAACGCAGTCAACCAGATGCGCATACTGGGCCGCTGGATGCGCATGATCACCATCCCCAATCAGAGCTCGGTGGCCAAGGCGTTCACGGAGTTTGATGAGGCCGGGCGCATGAAGCCTTCAGCCTATTACGACCGCGTCGTGGATGTCATGGAAGAACTGATGAAGTTCACCCTGCTGACCCGCGACGTGGCGCCGTATCTGGTGGATCGCTACAGCGAACGCAAGGAAAGCGCCGAAGACCTGAGCAAGCGGGTAAACCAGCGCTCTTTATAGACGCGGGGCAATGGCCAATCGCGCAATGACAAGCACGAATCTGGCATGTCAGCCCAGCAACTTGCCCCAGGTGCCGATGTTGTAGACCTCCGGGTAGCCGTTCTTTTTCAGGACGAGGCTAGCCATGCCACTGCGTGTTCCACTGGCGCAGCACAAGACGACCGGGGAAGTCTTGGGTATTTCACTGAGCCTGCTGCCCAGTTCTTGAAGTGGGATGTTGACCGTCCCGGGGGCGTTGCCGCTGGCAAATTCATTGGCTGAGCGCACATCGATAAATAGCGCCCCCCTGTTTTTGAATTCCGGCAGCATGGCTACGACGCGGCGGGAGTTCCACCACTTGTAGCCAAACCAAAGCACCAGGGCCAGGAATGGCCAGTATTGTTCGAACGTATTGGCAATATTCATGTCAGTTTCCTATTTCAACCGCGCTGCAGGTAGACCTTGATAAAGCTGCTTTTCAAACGCTCGGCCTGGGTTGCTAGAAGGTCTTGCTTGCCGTCATTTGCCAAGGCCAGTAAGTCATCCAGGTTGGTGCGGATTGCCACTATCTCTGCGTCATTGGCCTCGGCTTCCACCGCCTTCAACTTGTCACTCACCTGCGGATATAGGGCGCTGATTTTTGCGGAATCCTTGCCATGGGCGGCATCCAGCATCAACTCCATCGC
>CANFNO010000369.1 GCA_947447845.1 Burkholderiales bacterium
GACCATTTGTGCGTGTCCTACTTCTTCAAGTCCAAGGTGCCCACGCTGAACGACAAACTGAGCCCCTGGTACGGCAAGCTCTGGGCGGGGGTGCGTTACGCCTTCACCCGCAAAGGGCCGCTGGGGATGAGCGTGAACCAGGCCGGCGCTTTTGTGCGCAGCCGCCCGGGGCTTGAGCGGCCCAATCTGCATCTGTACTTCAACCCCATCAGCTACAGCGCTGCGACCATCGTGCCCGGGCGCTTCAAGATCACCAACCCGGACCCTTTCTCAGCCTTTCTGATTTCGTTCAATACCTGCGTGCCGACCAGCCGTGGCAGTGTGACCATCACTTCAAGCAATCCATTGGACAAGCCTCGGATTGAGACTAACTTTCTAACGACTGAGCATGACCTGCAGGACATCGTGGAAGGCTCGCGCATGGTGCGCAGCATTGCTAACAGCAAGCCTTTGGTGGATGTGATGCAGAGCGAGCATTTGCCGGGCATTTCCGTGCAGAGCGATGCGGATATTTTGAAGGATTTCCGGACGCGCGGTGGCTCGGTCTATCACGCTTCTTGCACTTGTGCGATGGGGGTTGATCCGTTGACTTCGGTGGTCGACGCACGTTTGCGGGTGCATGGGATCGCTGGTTTGCGCGTGGTCGATGCGTCGATTTTTCCGCAGGTGACTTCGGGCAACACCAATGGGCCGGTGATGATGGTGGCTGAGAAGGCTGCCGACATGATCCTGCAAGACAACGCCTGATTTTTTTCAAACAACCCAACTGATTCAACAATTGAAGGAACCACAACATGAGCAAGCAAAAAATCGGCTTCATCGGCCTAGGCAGCCTGGGCGAAGGCCTCTGCAACAGCCTGGTCACCGCAGGCTACCCGGTCACCGTGAACGACCTCAACAAATCCCTTGCCACGCGCTTGCTGGCGGCAGGAGCCACGTGGGCCGATACCACTGCGGACGCCTGCAAAGATGCCGACGTGGTCATCACCGTGCTGCCCTCGCCCGCAGTCTCGCGCAAGGTCGTTGAAGGCGTTGGCGGTGTGTTCGACAACCTCAAGAGTGGCGGCACCTGGATTGAGATGAGCACCACCGACATGGAAGACTTGTTGCGCCTCTCAGACGTCGCCAAAAGCAAAGGCATCAAGGTGCTGGAGTGCCCGGTTACCGGTGGCGTGCACCTGGCCAACTCGGGTGAAATTACCGTGCTCGTCGGCGGCGAGGAAGCCACCTTCAAGGGTGTGGAAGACATCCTCAAGACCATCGGTGGCGAGATCATTTACATGGGCAAGATGGGCAATGCATCGGTCGTCAAAGTGGTGACCAATATGCTCGCCTTCATTCACCTGATTGCCGCAGGTGAGGCCATGATGCTGCCCGCCAAATACGGCGTCGATCCGGACGCCACCTACCGCGCCATTCGTGCCAGTTCGGGCAATAGCTTTGTGCACGAGACCGAATCCAAACTCGTGCTCTCCGGCAGCTACAACGTCAAGTTCACCATGGACCTGGCTTGCAAGGATCTGGGGCTGGTCAACGGCATTGCCGAGAAGTTGGGCGTGCCGCTGGAACTGGGCAGCATGGCGCAGCAGATATTCCGACGGGCGCGTGGGCTGATGGGCGGCAACGCACAATCGCCCGAGGTGGTGCGCATGATCGAGAAGGCTTGTGACCTGGAACTGCGCGCACCGGGTTACCCCACCGAACTGGTTGCTGAATAAATAAGCGCAAAGGAAACACCATGAGTTCTCCCACCACGCATGCGCAATGGGCTGCATTCGCCGCCTCGCTGAAAATCGAAACCGGGTTATTTATTGAAGGCCAGTTTGTCGCGGCAAAGTCCGGCGAGAGCTTTGACTGCGTCAACCCTGCCACCGGCGAAGTGATCGCGGTGATGGCCAAGGGCGGCGCTGCCGATGTCGATGCGGCTGTGGCATCCAGCCTGGCGGCATGGAACGATGGCCGCTGGCACAAACAAGCACCGCGCACGCGCCTAGCGATCATGCTGAAGTGGGCCGATCTGGTGGAAGCACACAGCAACGAATTGGCGGCGCTGGAGTCGATGGACATGGGCAAGCCGATCTCGGACATGTTCAACATCGACCTGCCCGAGGTGCTGAAAACCATTCGCTACTTTGCCGAGTGCATCGACAAAGTCGAAGGTGCGGTCACCAGCACCGATGCCTCCGCCCTGCACATGATCACGCACGAGCCACTCGGCGTGGTGGGCGCCATCACTCCGTGGAACTACCCGATGCTGATGGCGATATGGAAGCTCGCGCCTATTCTGGCAGCGGGAAATTGTGTGGTGCTCAAGCCCGCCGAGCAGGCACCGCTCACTTGCCTGAAACTGGCCCAACTATTTGTCGAGGCTGGCGGCCCACCGGGCGTGTGCAATGTGGTCAACGGCTTTGGTGCCGAGGCGGGCAAAGCACTGGCTCTACATCCCGACGTGCAGAAGATTTCCTTCACCGGCTCCACCGGAGTCGGCAAGCTGCTGATGGGCTACGCGGGCCAGAGCAACATGAAACGCGTGGCGCTGGAAACCGGTGGCAAAAGCCCGCAAATTTTCCTGCCCGATTTGTATGACCTGGACGCCGCGATTGACCGCGCCATCGGCGGCATTTACGACAACGCTGGACAGGTCTGCAACGCGGGCTCTCGCCTCTTGGTGCATCGCTCGCTGCACGACAAATTTGTGGAGCGTTTTGTGGCCCGCACCGACGCGCTCTACCGCATGGGCGACCCGCTGAATCCTGCCACCACCATGGGCCCGTTAGTCAGTCAAACGCAAAAACAAAACGTGCTGAAGCGCGTCAAGCTGGCCCAAGAGCAAGGTGCGCACATGGTGCTGGGCGACAACGCCACGCCGCCAAATGCTGTGGGTGCTTATGTGGCCCCCACGCTGTTCATCAATGCCACACAAAAGATGAGCATCGTGCAGGAAGAGACTTTCGGCCCGGTGACTTCGCTGCAGGTTTTTGACACAGAAGCCGAGGCCATCGGCATGGCCAATGACTCCATCTATGGATTGGCCGCTTCGGTCTGGACGGCAGACCTGAAGACCGCGCACCGCGTGGTGGGTGCGTTGCAAGCCGGTGTGGTGTGGGTCAACTGCTTTGGCGATGGCGACATGACGCAGCCCTTCGGCGGCTACAAACAAAGCGGCAACTCGCGCGACAAATACAAGGACTCGATGCTGTCCTATATGCAAACCAAGTCGGCCTGGTTTAACCTGGCCTGATGCACCTTTAGGCAGACCCGAGTGGATCAATAGACCGCCCTGACCTGCCCCCATCTTTTCGGAGACTCCTTTTGACACACTGCAACTTCTACATCAACGGCTCTTGGTGCGAACCGGCCGAACCTGGCACGCTGTTCCCGGTTATCAACCCGGCCACCGAGGAATCAGTGGGCACGGTTGCCATGGGCGGCAAGGCAGACGCTGATCGCGCCGTATTAGCTGCCCGCGCCGCCTTTGACGCCTACAGCCAGACCACGCTGGCCTATCGCACCGAAATGCTGCAAAAGCTGCAAGGCATTTTCGAGCGACGCTATACCGAGATGGCCCAGGCCATCAGCACCGAGATGGGTGCGCCGTGGGATCTGGCCTACGACTCGCAGGCCGAGTGCGGCCCCGGCCACATCAAGGCCACGCTGGAGGCGGGCAAGGACTATCCGTTTGAAGTGAAGAGCGGCAACGGCGATCTGTACAGCGAGGCAATTGGCGTGTGTGTGCTGATCACGCCCTGGAACTGGCCCATGAACCAGGTGGTGGCCAAGTTGGCCCCGGCCTTGTTGGCCGGTTGCACCGTGGTGCTGAAACCCAGCGAATTTGCGCCGCTCTCGGCCAAGTTGGTGGGCGAATACATGCATGAAGCCGGTTACGCCCCCGGCGTCTTCAACCTGGTTTATGGCGACGGCCCGGTGGTCGGCGCCGCTTTGAGCGCGCACCCTGAAGTGGACTTGGTGAGCTTCACAGGCTCCACCGGCGCGGGCATTGCGGTGGCCAAGGCTGCCGCCGACACCGTCAAACGCGTGGTGCAGGAGTTGGGCGGCAAGTCGCCCAACATCATCTTTGCCGACAGCGATGTGGACAAGTCCGTAGCGCGCGGCGTGAAGCGCTGCATGAACAACACCGGCCAAAGCTGCAACGCGCCTACGCGCATGCTGATCGA
>CANFNO010000370.1 GCA_947447845.1 Burkholderiales bacterium
GACTGCTCTTGCTCGGAGCGCAGCAGCAAGGTATCGCGGCCGTTGGCGGTCAACATCACGATGCGGGGATGCTGTTCGTCCCGACACAGTGCCCGTATTTGCCGCGCAGTCTCCCAACCGTCCATTTCGGGCATTTGCCAATCCAGATAGATCACATCAAAGGGGAATGCGTTGCCAGCGCCAACGGACAACCGCGCACCAATCAAGTCCAGAGCCTGCGCGCCGCCCGCCGCTGTTTCAGTCGGCCAGGACCAGCCCCTTGTCATAGTAGAAAGAATCTCCAGCGCCACCGGGTTGTCATCCACGATCAACACACGTTGTACGCCATGCGCTGACCCTATTGCATCCACATGATCTCCGACCTGCGCGGGAGCGGTCGGCAAAGGCAGCGTAAAACTGAATTGACTGCCCTGGCCCAATTTGCTTTTCAAGTTCAGTTTTCCACCCATCAATTCGACCAGGCGTTTGCAAATGGCCAAGCCCAGACCCGAGCCGCCAAAACGGCGCGTGGTCGATGCCTCGGCCTGCGAAAAGCCGCTAAAGATGTGGGCATGTTTATCAGGTTCGATACCAATTCCAGAATCCTCAATGGCAAACTCGATCCAGGCTCTATCGGCCAGTGCAGGCTCAGTTGGAGGCACACGTCGAACACGCAAAACCACCTGCCCACTTTCGGTAAATTTGATTGCATTGCCACCCAGATTCACCAGTACTTGGCGCAAGCGCATGGCGTCGCCGACAAGGGCCAGCGGAACCGAAGCATCAATATCAAACAAAACTTCAATGCTCTTGCTGCCAATGGTTGAGCACAGAATGACAGAGACATCGCTAATCAGGCGATCCAGCCGGAAGGCTTGGGGGTCCAGCTCCATCTTGCCGGCCTCCACCTTCGAAAAATCCAGAATGTCGTTGAGCAGACCCAACAGGGACTGCGCAGCGCCCTCGGTCTTGGAGGCATAGTCCCGTTGCGATGGGCTCAGCTCTGTTTTTTGCAGCAGTGTGAGCAGCCCCAGAATGGCGTTCATGGGGGTGCGAATCTCGTGGCTCATGTTGGCCAAAAACTGACTCTTGTAACGCGATGTCTCCTGCGCCTCTTCCGTGGCCCGCACCATTTCAGTAATGTCGACCCGGATACCGACGATATTGCCCTGCGGCGTCTTGCGGTCAATGACGCGCATCACGCGCCCGTCATCACGCTTTTGAATACGCCGCTCATTGCCCTCGCGGTGCGCATGCAAACGCTCGGCAATCCACTCCTCCTCGCGCCCGATCGACTCGCGGTACAAGCCCCGCGCCGCCCCCATTCGAACCAAGCTTTCAAAACTGACCCCGGGCTTCATCATGTCCCCGATGTCGGGATAGAGCTCTCGGTACTTGGCATTGCTGTAGACCAGAAGGTCGTCTTTATCAAACAGCACAAAGGCATCATCAACCGCGTCAATGGCGTCGCGCAGCGTTGCGGCGCCGCGCTGGATTTCAGCTTCTGCCTGCTTTCTGCGCGTCAGGTCGCGGATAAAGGCGCAGTTGTATTCCCGCCCTTCAAACTCCAGAAAATTCAAATCCACCTCTACCGGCAAATCCTGACCCTGGCGATTGCGGTGCACGGTTTCAAAATTCATGCGCCCACGCTGGCGCAGGCGCTCCCAATGCCCCGGCCAACTGGACCATGGCATGTCCGGGTTCAAGTCCGGCACGCTCATACCCAGCATGTATTCTTCGCTATAGCCATGCAAATCACAGGCCGCCTGGTTGACCCGCAGAACACGGCCGTCCGGTCCAATCCATAGCGTGGGAAGGGAAGATTTGAGAACCGAGATTTCAGTGAGTTTGAGTGCCGACTCAGCCTCCAGTCGGCGGCGCAATTGCGCCATGAGCAAAAAGGTCGCCGCAGCTATAAACAGCAGTGTCAACAACAGTCCCAAACCTGCCAGCAGGGCGCGCCCGCGCCAGTGCATCAAGGCCTCATCCATCGAAACTGCAAGGGAAACCACCAGCGGATATTCGGAAAGCACACGGTAGCTGTACACCCGCGGTGTGGCGTCGACCGGGTCAGTCTCACGCTGTGACCCAACGGAAGCGGCCGCAATGTGCGTCTTAAAGAGGGGCGCGTCGAGCCAGTTAACTTGCGCCAATTCCGAATTAAAAGGCCAGCGCGCAATGGCCCAACCCTGGGTGGTAAAGAGGGTCACCGACCCGTCATCACCGGTATCGATCGACAGATAGAGACGCTGAAAATACTCTGGATCGACGGTGCTCAGCAGATAGCCATCCAGACCCTCGCCTAGCTTGATGCTCACCGGAATGACCCACAGGCCAGTAACCGGGCTCTTGACCGCTGCACCAATAAACAGGCCCGCTGTCGACGCGCTCTGCTGCGCCAGATAGAAATCGCGGTCATTGGCAGACGGCAGCGCGGACAGGTCCTCGGTCAGCGTCGAGGCCACAACTTTGCCAGCGGCATCCAGCACGGCAAAAGACGCGATCAACCCGTCTTGTGGAAGCAGTGCGCGCAGACGGGTTCCGGTCGCGACATTGATTCGCTTTCCGTCTCTGGCCAGAGCCTGAACCTCCTGCGCCGCCAAGGACATGGAGAGTTCGACCCGCCGCATGCTCTGGCGCGCATGCTCTTCGAGCAATTGGGTCAAGCCGCTGGTCTTGGCTGCGGCCGCAGAAAACTGTTGCTCGTAATCCCGCAGCAAATCGTTGGCAACCAGACCGCTCAAGCCCAGTCCCAACACAATGGCTAGAACGCCGATGGTGCGCTGCGGCTGCAATCGCATTGAGCGAAATAAGCGCCATAGATAGGTGGGCCATCGAAGTTGCATGCAAGATTGTGACCTAAGGCCGCCAACTTTTGAACAAACAACAGCACAACGATCTAGGCGAGGCAAAAGGCGTCGCATTCACTGTGCATCGCGTTGCAGGATTTGCAACACAATCCTTTGTGTGAAGTCAAAATACTTTTTCCAGCTGGTCGCATTGTCGGCACTTTGGGGTGCATCTTTTATGCTGACCCGAATTGCCGCACCAGCGCTGGGACCCAATCTGGCCGCCGGCCTGCGCATGCTGATGGCAACGGCCATGTTGAGCCTGATCATGTGGCGGCTCAAGACACCATGGCCATTGCAGCACTGGAGGGAGTTGCTTTTGTTAGGCCTGCTGGCAGTGGCAGGGCCGCATGTGCTGTATGCCCGCTCGTCACTGGAATTGCCCGCAGGTTATGGCGCGTTGCTGACTGTGACCTCGGTGTTGTTTGGTGCTTTTGCCTCAGCCTGGCTCAAGGAAGAGTCGCTCACTTTTGCCAAGATGTTGGGTTGTCTTCTGGGCTTTGCCGGAGCCGCACTGGTAGTGCGCTTAGGGCCAGTGGAGCCCACCCACACGTTGATCATCGCAGCGCTTACCTGCATGGCCGGAGCAGCCATTTCGGGCATCTCCACGCCGTTCTTGAAAAAAGCGATTGCGCGCATGGAGCCGTTGCAAATCACGGCTGGCATGCATGCCGCAGCCGTGTTGCTTATGCTGCCAGGCGCGGTGATAGACCTGCCGCAAGCCCATTTTTCGTTGCGCGCCCTGTCTGCGGTGATGCTCATGGGCTTTGTTACTTCGGGCCTGGCCTATTGGATGTACATGCGCATCATGCGTCACGTGCCCCCGATGGCGGCCCTGAGTTCCACTTTCTTGAGCACCGGTTTTGGTGTCCTTTGGGCGGTACTGCTATTGGACGAACCCACCAGTGCTGCCATGGCGGCCGGTGGTGCACTGATTTTGCTGGCCTGCCTGCTGGTCATGGGACTGAACCCTTTGCGCTGGGATCTGCAGGCTTTGCGGGACAAGCTCTGAATCAGCGGCCCGCCAATCCATCGGCTGAGTCTTTGCCTTTAACGGGCAGTGCGCTGACCGACGCCCAAAGCGGCCACCACGCTAAGCATCAGCACCGCAGCAGCGCCGATCAACGTGGCTCCATACTGCCCATGGTCCATCAACGGTCCAAAGACCAGCGGCGAAAGAGCAAAGCCCGTATCCAGCCCGGAATACACCAGGCCATAGACCCGACCGGTCGCCCCCTTGGGGGTGGCCCGCTTGATCATCATGTCGCGCGATGGGCCGCCGATACCAATCGCAAAACCGGTGCAGGCAAGAATCACCATGGTGGCATTGGCACC
>CANFNO010000371.1 GCA_947447845.1 Burkholderiales bacterium
CCGGCCTCGCCTTCGATGGGTACACCTTGATGCTGCAGGTCTGCCACATCGCGATACACCGTGCGCTCGGAGACCTCGAGCCGCTGCGCCAGAAAGGCGGCAGTGGTCAGCCGACGACCCCGGATGAGTTGAACGATTTGAAACAGGCGGTCTGCGCGGCGCATGGGGCTTGGGGCTGGCTTGGTTTCTACTGTGGCAGCCCTCATGATACGGGCGCAACATGGCTTTATAGATGCAGCAATTGCACTTCAAGCCGCATGGCGTCTGCAGCCGGGCTCGTCAAGCAAGGGCATGCAGGCCTACCCGGTTGCCATCCAGATCTGTGATGTGTGCGAAGAATCCCATGCCCGGCGGCAGCGCCTGGCGTGGCAATGCGATGTGGCCACCGGCTTTGACCACACGCGCCAAAGCGTCGTCCAGTGAGGGGCTGGCATCCAGATAGACCAGGGTTCCGCCGCTTGACTTGGCGGGGGCGGTGGGGCCCATCATCAGCGCGCCGCCTACGCCGTCGCGTGACTTGTCGTATGCAAAGACTGCGCCCTGCGAAGGCCCCATCGCCTCGCGGTGCATGGCGCGGCCCATGACGGATTCGTAAAAGGCCTGCGCTTTATCGATTTGGGTGGTGGGAATTTCGAACCAGCTAATTGCGCTCTTCATGGATGCTCCTGTTGATTGAAAGAAGTTGGTATGGTGCGCGCGCCCTACTGACAACGTGGTGTCAGCAGGACAAGAAGCCAAAGGCTATCGATACCGCACAGACCGTTTTCAAGCGAAGTGTTAATAATGGGTCGCACTATCAAACCGCCACAAAGATTGAACCCATGAAACATATTCGTATCGCACTCTGCGCCTGTCTGACCTTCTCGGCAGCGCACGCACAGCCCGCGACCGCACCGGCCCAACCTGGGCCGCTGTTGACCATCCCCGCGCTGGATGTGCCGCGCTACATGGGCACTTGGTACGAGATCGCCAAGTACCCCAACTCGTTTCAGAAGAAATGCCTGGCTGACACCAGCGCGCAATACAGCTTGCTGCCAGGCGGCACGGTGCAGGTGGTTAACCGCTGCCGCAAAGAGAGCGGCGACTTTGACCAGGCCATCGGTGAAGCCCGGCAAATCGGTGCCGCCACATCGCCCAAGTTGCAGGTGCGCTTTGCACCGGCCTGGTTGTCGTGGTTGCCTTTGGTGTGGGGCAATTACTGGGTGATTGACCTGGACGAGGCCTATCAACTGGTGGCGGTGAGCGAGCCCACGCGCGAATACCTGTGGGTGCTGTCCCGCACACCGCAGGTCAGCGATCAGGCCTATGGCGCGCTGCTACTTCGACTCAAGGCGCAAGGGCTTTCGCTGGAGCGGCTGGAGCGGTCCAAGCAAACGCCCTAGTCGCTCGCAACGGCGCAGCGGTTGCGTCCGGCGTGCTTGGCAGCATAGAGCGCCTTGTCAGCCCGGTCTACCGTGCGCTGGTAGTCCGGATGTCCGTTAAATGCGGCGATGCCAATACTCAGTGTGATCTGAAGTGTGCGTTCCTCGGCCAGCGGTATCAATGTTGTTTCGACGCGTGCGCGAATTTTTTCTGCCACGGCTTCAGCCTGGCGGATGTCCACTTCAGCCAGCACGATCAAAAACTCTTCGCCGCCGTAGCGGAAGACAAAATCACTGACCCGTACCTGGTTAACCATGAGCCCGGCGACGCTCTGCAGCACCCGGTCGCCCGCGTCATGTCCATGCTGATCGTTAACCAGTTTGAAAAAATCAATATCGAGCATCAGCACACAAAACGGAATGCCCTTGCGGTGATACAAGTCGATTTCGCGTTTCAGGATGGTCGACAAAAAGCGCCGGTTAAACAGTTGCGTCAGCACATCGCGGCCAATTTCCAGATCGGTCATTTGTTCAAACATGGCGCTGACCAGGTACTTTAGCTGCTCCATTTCCGACAGCACAGCCTTTACAAGCGTGCGGATCTCATCGGACTGAAGGTCGCGGCGTCGGCGTGCCGTGAGTTGGGGAAACAGCGACTCGTCAATGCGGCGCATGCACGCCTCAATCATTTCTAACTCGTGCGTATTGTCAAAGATCAGGGCTGCTTTATGGTGCAGCCAGAGACCAAAGGTCGAGTTGCTGATTGTGGATATTTCGTCGAACGGCATTTCAGTGGCTACCGCGCGAAACAGGCGATTCTCCCAGTCCAGCAAGGCGCTTCTTTGCTTTTCCCGCTCCAGGGCCAAGTTGTTTCTGGTGGCAAACGCGCGGTACGACTCGTCGATACGCACGCCGCTTTCATGCGACTGGACGAAGGCCGCACTCATGGCTTCAAATGCGATGTCGATCAATCGGTCGGTTCGCAGTACGGCACTGATGAGTTCGTCGCGGTTCAGTTCGGTCCTTAGCAGATGCTGGATGATTTCACGCTTCAAAAGCCGCATGCCGCGAACCACCAAATCAACCGGTATATTCGCGCGGGCATGCACTTCACCGATATGCCTTTGCATGGCCAGCACGCCCTGCAACTCGTCGTGGGTCTCAAGGCAGAAAAGTTGCTCCAGCCAACGCTCCATTCCTGGTTTGAGCCTGTCCTCCACCGACTTTAGCGACAGAAACTGTGCCGCCGCTGGGTCGCCCATCATGTGGCTGTAGAACGCGAGCGCCAAATTGGACTTTTCGCGCCGCACGACATCTGCGACCGTTTGTTGCACGTCCGGAAGGGAATCCTCGGACAGTCCCAGCAATAGTTGAGCCGGGAGAAGCGGCAATGATTTCATCTGGGCCTTTGTGGTGTTACTTAGCCTGCAAGTGCCCTGATGACATCGAACGGGATCGAAGGGCATGGTAACTTGTTCGCATGACACGTCGGGAATTGATTTCCCGCAGAGTCAGACCAATTGAAACGAAATTAAAAAAGTAGATTTTTAATAGAAATTTCTTTCCAAAATACCAGCCAGCCTTTATAGTCGCTGGGTCGCCGCCGTCAGGCGCGCAATGTCAAACCCGAGAATTTAGGAATTCCCCATGAAAAATGTTGCAGTTTTTGGCGCCGGCCGCATTGGTCGCATTCACGCATCCAACCTGGCCGCTCTGAGCGGTGTCCAACTCAAGTACGTGTTCGATCCGGTGCCCGCTGCAGCGGCTGACCTGGCGCAGAAACACGGCGCCACGGTGGCTTCCATTGAAGAAGTGCTGGCCGACAAGAGCGTGGACGCAGTGGCCATCTGCTCGTCCACCGACACCCATAGCGACCTGATCACCCGCTCTGCCGCCGCTGGCAAGCACATTTTTTGCGAAAAGCCCGTTGACCTGTCCGTGCCACGCGCCGTGGCCTGCGGCGAAGCCGTCAAGGCAGCAGGCGTGTCCTGCATGATCGGTTTTCAACGCCGGTTCGATCCCACCTTCAACGACGCCAGCCGCCGTCTGCTGGCCGGTGAAATCGGCACGCCCGAAATGCTGGTCATCACCAGCCGTGACCCTGGCGCACCCCCGGTCGAATACCTCAAGGCATCGGGCGGCATCTTCCGCGACATGCTGATTCACGACTTCGATGTGTTCCGCTGGATCCTGTGCGCCGACGGTGACGAACCAGCCTGGCTCAGCGCCACCGCCTCCGTGCTGACCGACCCGGCTATCAAAGCGACCGGCGACTTCGACAGCACTGCCGTCACCATCCGCACGCAAAAGGGCCGTCTGTGCCAGATCAACACCACGCGCCGCGCGGCCTACGGTTACGACCAGCGCTTTGAAGTGCTGGGCTCCACCGGCCTCTTGCAATGCGGCAACCACACGCCCACCGAAGTGGTGCAGTGGAACGCTGCCGGCATCCATGCCGACAAGCCCGAAGCCTTTTTCCTGCAGCGCTACGCAGCCGCCTACCGCCTGGAAATCGAACACTTCTTTGAATGTCTGCAAAGCGGTGCGCCCTTCCGCACCACCGTGGCCGATGGTGTGGCTGCGCAAAAGCTGGCCGATGCCGCGACGCAAAGCGCCACTACTGGCCAGGCCGTTCAGTTCTAAGCCAACGCAAGTAAAAAAGGCTGCGACGGCGCGCAAGCGCTGTCGCAGCTTTTGTTCTTTCTAGCGCAAGTGATGCACCCCGGCCTGCGCATAAACCGGCGCAAACCGCCTTAGCTGTGCGCGCATAGAATCACGCACGCGCTGAAGGTGCCAA
>CANFNO010000372.1 GCA_947447845.1 Burkholderiales bacterium
CGCTCGGCATTGCCATAGAGCAGCAAGTCGCACTTGGCATCCACCACGATAGAGCGGCGCACCTTGTCACTCCAGTAGTCGTAGTGGGCAATGCGGCGCAGGCTGCCTTCGATACCACCCAGGATGAGCGGCACATCCTTGAATGCCTCGCGGCAGCGCTGGCTATAGACGATTGCCGCGCGGTCCGGGCGCTTGCCAGCCACATCGCCCGGTGTATAGGCGTCGTCTGTGCGAATTTTGCGATCCGCCGTGTAGCGGTTGATCATGGAATCCATGTTGCCCGCCGTCACGCCCCAGAACAAGTTGGGCTTGCCCAAAGCCTTGAAGGCCTCGGCACTGGTCCAGTCAGGTTGGGCGATGATGCCCACGCGAAATCCCTGGGCCTCCAGCATGCGGCCAATCACCGACATGCCAAAGCTGGGGTGGTCCACATAGGCATCGCCGGTCACCAGAACAACGTCACAGCTGTCCCAACCCAGCTTCTCCATCTCGACGCGGCTCATCGGCAGGAAGGGGGCCGTGCCAAAGCGGCTCGCCCAGTACTTGCGGTAGCTGGACAAGGGTTTGGCGGCGCGCGCGAAAAAGGAGACGTCTAGGGGGGCGTTCATCAAAGATACCGGGGGGAGATAAGCGGTGAGTGTAAGGTTTAGTGCATGCCATGACCGGTCGCACGGTTACTTGGACAGCTGCTGTTGGCACCGTACAAACCCCAACACGTTAGTTCAAACAGGCATCAAAATTGCGTGTTTTGGACCGTAGAATCAATTTTCTCATCCCATCAACCCGCCCTTGGATCGCTCCGGGGCACTAAAAGGAATCGAATATGAAGAAACTGCTTTTGACGCTGGCTGCCGTCTCCCTGCTTGCTGCATGCGGAAAGAAAGAAGAGCCCGCTCCTGCTGCTGCCCCCGCTGCCGCTCCGGCTGCCTCCGCTCCAGCCCCCGAAGCAGCCGCACTGAAGGTCGCTATCGACCCGACTTACGAGCCCTTCACCTTCAAGACAGCCGATGGCAAGCCCACCGGCTTTGATGTGGACATCGCCACCGCCCTGTGCGAACAAATCAAGCGCAAGTGCGAATTCGTCGAGCAAGTCTGGGACAGCATGATCCCCGGCCTGAACGCCAAGAAATACGACGTCATCATCTCCTCCATGTCCATCACCGACGAGCGCATGAAGGAAGTGGACTTCACCGACAAGTACTACAACACCCCAAGCCGCATCGTGCTGAAGAAAAGCGTCAAGTTCACCGACGTCGCTGGCCTCAAGGGCAAGAAGATCGGTGTCCTGAAGGGCAGCACGCAAGAGAAATACGCCATGGGTGATCTGAAGCCCGCAGGCGTGGTGGTCAACTCCTACGAAGCCCAAGACCAGGTTTATCTGGACATCAAGTCCGGCCGTCTGGACGGCACCGTGGCTGACTACATGGAAGTGACCGGCGGTTTCCTCTCCAAGCCAGAAGGCGCCAACTACACCTTGGTTGGTCCTGACCTGAAAGAGCCCAAGTACTTTGGCTACGGTGCCGGTATTGCGCTGCGCAAGGGTGAAGACAAGCTGAAGGGCGACTTGAGCGAAGCCATCAAGGCCATCCGCGCATCCGGTGCCTATAAGACCATTGCCGACAAGTACTTTGCCAAGTACAACATCGACATCTACGGCGAATAATCCAAGCAAATGCAAGGCGACAGCGCGCAGACAATGTGCGCTGTCGTTTTTGTTTGTCCACTAGGCAATCCATGAACGGCTATTACTTCTCGATACTTCACGGTGCGCTGCTGACTGTGGGCGTTTCGCTGCTGGCCCTGCTGGTCTCCATTATTTTGGGCCTGCTGGGTGCAGCGGCCAAACTATCCGGCAACAAACTGCTGGTGGCTATTGCCACGACCTACACCACGGTTATTCGAGGCATCCCCGATCTGGTGGTGATGCTGTTGGTTTTTTATGGTGGCACGATCGGTATCAACCACCTGCTGGCCATGATGGGTAGCACGGGCAATATCGATATCAATCCATTTTTCGCCGGTGTACTGACCATCGGCTTTATTTACGGCGCCTATATGACCGAGTCATTCCGGGGCGCCATCCTGTCCATACCCAAAGGGCAGATGGAAGCGGCCTGGGCCTTTGGCATGGGCCGGGTTCAGACTTTTTTACGCATCACCGCACCGCAGATGGTGCGCTATGCATTACCCAGCTTTACCAACAACTGGTTGGTGTTGATCAAGGCCACGGCCCTGGTGAGCC
Organism: Burkholderiales bacterium; assembly: GCA_947447845.1. Next base: position 2,243 of record CANFNO010000372.1, read on the forward strand.
TGATTGGCCTGAAAGAAATGACTTATCTGGCTAAACAGGCCAGTGCGGCCACCCGTTCGCCGTTTGCCTTCTTTCTGTTTACTGCGGCTTTGTTTCTGGTTTACACCACCGTCTCTCTGTACGCGCTGCGCAAACTTAACGCGCGCTTCAGCCTGGGTGCGAAGCGGGGTACGCTATGAAATGGTCCGTCATTTTCGAGCCGCAGAATCTGGCGCTTTACGGCCAGGGGATTCTCACGACACTGGGCTTGCTGTTCTCCTCGTTGGGTATCGGTGCCGTGCTGGCGCTGATTTTTGCCCTGGCACTCACCGGCCCCTGGGCGCCCTTGCGCTGGATCGTTGGCGCCTACACCTACACGGTGCGCGGCACGCCGCTGCTGATTCAGGTCTACCTGATTTACTACGGGCTGGGTCAGTTGGAATGGATTCAGGAGCGCTGGAACGATGTATGGCCCTGGACGCATTTCAAGGAGCCTTTCTTCTGCGCCCTTCTTGCCTTTAGTCTGAACACCGCGGGCTACACCGCCGAGATGCTGGCGGGTGCGATTCGCGAGACCAATGCCGGTGAGATCGAGGCGGCACAAGCTTTTGGCATGAGCCGCTTCGAGGTGATGTTGCGGGTAGTTTTGCCCAGCGCCATGCGCCGCACCCTGCCCGCCTATAGCAACGAAGTGGTGATGATGCTGCAAAGTACCAGCCTGGCCAGCGCCGTGCCCAGCATGCTGGACGTCACCGCGGCCGCCAGCCGTGTGTACTCTGACTACTACCTGCCTTTTGAGGCCTACATTGCAGCTGCGGCCATTTACCTGGTCGCGTCGTTTTGCCTGATTGCAGTCTTCCGGCTGGCCGAGCGTCACTTCCTGGCCCATCTGGCGCCGCGCAAACCCTGATCGCCATGCAACGCATTGACCATCCACTGCTGTCGCCTAGCCTGGGCAGTCACAAGAGCCTGACCAGTTTTCACTTTGGCACAGCCGGTACGGGGCTGAAGATCTACATCCAGGCCAGCCTGCACGCCGAAGAACTCCCCGGCATGCTGGCGGCCTACCATTTGCGCCCCATGCTGGAGGCGGCTGATGCCGTTGGCCAGATCGTCGGCGAAGTGGTGCTGGTGCCGGTGTCCAACCCGATTGGCCTGTCGCAGCGCGTGGACCACAAGCCCATGGGCCGCTTTGAGTTGGACACCTCGGAAAACTTCAACCGCCACTATCCTGATTTCGCCAAAGAAGTGCTACCCGCCGTCATCGGCAAGCTCGGCGAGGATGCGGCAGCCAATGTGGCGACAGTGCGGCGCGCCATGGCCGACCATCTGGCAAGCTGGACGCCAGACACCGAACTCAAAAGCATGCGCAAAACGCTGCTTACCCTGGCGCATGACGCCGACATCATGCTCGACCTGCATTGCGACTGCGAAGGCGTGATGCATTTCTACTGTGAAGAAACCTGCTGGCCGCAGTTGGAGCCGATTGCCCACTTCATGGGCAGCCAGGCCATTTTGCTGGCCAAGGATTCAGGCGGCGGCCCGATTGACGAATGCCTGTCCGGTACCTGGTGGCGTTTGGCCGAGGCCTTGAAAAAGCAGGGGCTTGATCACCCGCTACCCCAAGGCTGCTGCACCACCACCATCGAGTTGCGCGGCGAGTTGGATGTGACCCATGCTTATGCCGCACAAGACGCCCGGGCGATCTTCTCTTATCTGGAGCATCTCGGCGTAGTTCAAAACGGCAACAAGCCGACTGTTCCTGCGGCACTTTGCCAACCCACACCGCTGGCGGGCTCGGAGACGCTGCGTGCCAAGGGTCCCGGTGTGGTTGTCTACGCCGCAACACCCGGCCAAACGCTGAAAAAGGGCGATTTGGTGGCCGAGGTTATCAACCCGATTGACCAAATCGCCACCGCCGTATTGGCCGGTGTGGA
>CANFNO010000373.1 GCA_947447845.1 Burkholderiales bacterium
CATCCTGCCGTCGCTGGCCGAATCAGTGCAGAGCTTTATTGGTCTGGACATGAGCAAGTGGGATGTGGACACCCATGTGACCGCCATCCAGCCCTACCAGCACTTGATGCAGCGCGTGGACGTAAAGCAACTCGACGCTTTGTTTGAGGCACCGGAAGCGGCCGCCCCCGCCATCGAAATCGTGCCACCGGGCGGCGAGGACATCGCCCCCACCATCGCCATCGACGACTTCACCAAGGTCGACTTGCGCATTGCAAAAATTGTGGCTTGTGCCGCCGTTGAGGGCTCGACCAAGCTCTTGCGCCTGACGCTGGACGCGGGCGAGCAAGATGCCACGGGCGCACCCAAGCTGCGCAATGTCTTCAGCGGCATCGCCAGCATGTACCAGCCCGAACAACTCACCGGCCAGCTCACCGTGCTGGTGGCCAATCTGGCACCACGCAAGATGAAGTTTGGCGTCAGCGAAGGCATGGTGCTGGCCGCCAGCCATGGCGATGAGAAGGCCAAGCCCGGCATCTACATCCTGAACCCCTGGCCAGGCGCTCTGCCCGGCATGCGGATTCACTAAGCGGCAATCGCATGATCCCCTTGTTGCGCGGCTGGACCTCGGTGCAGCGCACCGCACAAAACAACATCCGCCTGGGTGTAACTCTGTGTTTTGTGGCGGGCGCGACCAATGCCGGGGGTTTCCTCGCCGTGGGGCAATACACCTCGCACATGACCGGCGTGCTGTCTTCGGTGGCCGACAACCTGGTGCTGGGCCAATTCACCCTGGCATTGGCCGGCCTGGCTGCGCTATTGGCCTTTGTGGGCGGTGCCATGACAACGGCTTGGATGGTGAACTGGGGTTTGCGGCGCAAACTGCAAAGTGCCTATGGCAGACCTCTGTTGCTGGAAGCTGCGCTATTGTTGGTGTTTGGCTTGTTTGGCTCAGGCATCAACGTGTGGGCGGGCCTTTTTGCGCCGCTGACCGTGCTGCTGCTTTGCTACCTGATGGGTTTGCAAAACGCGGTCATCACCAAGATTTCGCATGCCGAGATTCGCACCACCCACATCACCGGACTGGTCACGGACATGGGCATCGAACTGGGCAAACTGGTGTACTTCAACCGCCTGAGTCGCGACAATCCGGTGACCGCCGACCGACACCGGCTTGGCATTCACCTCAAGTTGGTGGGCAGTTTTTTTGTGGGCGGGCTGATTGGTGCGGTCGGTTTCAAGTCCGTGGGCTTTTTGGCAACGGTCCCCTTGTCCGTGCTGCTTCTGATGGTGGTGTTACGCCCGGTGCTGAATGACGCCAAAAACTGGATTGACCCTCACTAACCGCCATGGCTACTGACCTCCGCTCCCTTCAAGCCCGCTTCAACAGCTACTTTCGTCCGCGCCTTTTGGATGCGCTGCAGGGATATAACCAGCAACGATTTGCCAAAGACGTAGGCGCTGGCCTGACCGTCGGCGTGGTGGCTCTGCCACTGGCTATGGCCTTTGCCATCGCCAGCGGGCTCAAGCCCGAGGCCGGCCTCTTCACCGCCATCATTGCGGGCTTTTTGGTCTCGGCCCTGGGTGGCAGCCGGGTTCAGATAGGCGGACCTGCCGGGGCGTTTATCGTCATCGTTTACGGCATCGTGGAGCGCTACGGGCTGGCCAATCTGGTGATCGCCACGGCCATGTCGGGTGTGCTCTTGTTTGCCATGGGCGTGTTCAAGATGGGCACGCTGGTGCGCTTTATTCCGATCTCGGTGATCATTGGTTTTACCAACGGCATTGCGGTGCTGATCGCCCTGTCGCAGGTAAAGGACTTCCTGGGCCTGCAGATTGCCAACCTCCCGGCCAACTTTTTTGGTATGGCTTCCGCTCTGATTCACGCCTTGCCCAGCTTCGACCCGACGGCGACGGCTTTGTCCCTGGGTTCATTGGCGCTGATTGTCGGTTGGCAATTTGGTGTGCCGCGCCTGGTTAGCAGTGGCCCGTGGGCGGGTCGGCTGCGTCTGGTACCCGGGTCGGTGCTGGCGCTGGTGTTGGCCACCGTCGTGGTGGCGGTTTGGGATTTGCCAGTGGCCACCATCGGCAGCAAATTTGGCGGCATTCCCTCCTCCTTGCCCGCCCTAGTCTGGCCCGCATTCTCCTGGGAGACGGTGCGCTTTCTGTTCATCCCAGCTACCACCCTGGCCATGCTGGGCGCGATTGAATCGCTGCTGTGCGCGCGCGTTGCCGACGGCATGATTGACGACCGCCACAACCCGAATCAGGAATTGATGGCCCAGGGCATCGCCAATTTCATCACGCCATTTTTTGGCGGCATGCCAGCTACCGGCACGATTGCGCGCACCGTGACCAACGTGAAGGGCGGTGGCAATACGCCGATTGCCGGGATGGTGCACGCACTGACCCTGCTCATCGTCATGCTGGTGGCAGCCCCTTTGGCGCAAAACATTCCACTTGCGGCGATGGCGGCAATTCTGATGTTTGTGGCTTGGAACATGGGGGAATGGAGCGAATTCTTGCACCTGCGCCAATACCGCATGCCGTACCGCGCCACGCTGCTGGCGGTGTTCTTTCTGACCGTGGTGTTTGACCTGACCGTGGCAGTGGAAGTGGGCCTGGTGGCAGCTTGCATCACGTTCATCTACCGTATCTCCAGCCTGTCGCGCACCGAAGCGCTAACCGAGGCCGACTACCCGGCTCTTGCGGGCTTGCAGGGCCAGGTATCGGCGCACCGCCTGTATGGAGCGCTGTTTTTTGGCGCCGTCAAACTTATCGAAGACCTGCAGGACCATTTACCAGAGCGCACCTTGCTGCTGGACCTGAAAAATGTGATTTATGTGGACTCCAGCGGTGCCGACAGCTTGAACGACCTGGCCAGGGCTTGCGACAAGAACCGGGTGCGCCTGGTGATTTGTGGCCTGATGCACCAACCCCTGGATATTGCCAATCGCTGCGGTTTCATTGGCGTTGTGGGGGCTAACAATATCCACCCGGATGTGGCAACTGCCATAGAAGCCAGCGTCGGTCTCGATCATCTGGACGCCCCCCGGCGCCCGCACACGCCGTAAAATACAGCAAAGAGGTTTTCAATGAACATATTTCGCCGCCCCGACTACAAGTCCGATACCACCCAGTTTCTGGAGCAACTCCTGACACTGAAGCCCGCACTCGAGGCTGAGCAGCAGAAGGGTCGCTCCCTACTATGGGACAAAGTGATTGATCGCATTGCGTTGAAAGGATTTCGCAGTGCCAACGTGAAGCAAAAACCCTACGTCTACCAGACGAATAACAAGTAATCCTTTTGTCCGCCGTCATGCCCGAGGTGGTGGACCAGGTCGCGCTGGCCCGCCTGTATGGCGAGCCGCTGTTTGCGCTGCCGACCGACCTGTATATCCCGCCCGATGCGCTGGAAGTATTTCTGGAGGCCTTTGAGGGCCCGCTGGATTTGCTGCTGTACCTGATCCGCAAGCAGAACTTCAACATTCTCGACATCCCCATGCTGAGCGTGACCAAACAGTATCTGGTCTACGTCGAGCAAATCCGCAAGCGCAATCTGGAACTGGCGGCTGAGTACCTGCTGATGGCAGCCATGCTCATCGAAATCAAATCGCGCATGCTGCTACCTCCCAAAAAGGTGGCAGAGGGCGAAGAGGCCGAAGACCCGCGTGCTGAGTTGGTACGCCGCCTGCTTGAATACGAGCAGATGAAACTGGCCGCCGCGCGCCTGAACGCGGTGCCGCAATACGGCCGCGACTATCTCAAGGCCAGCATCTTCATCGAGCAAAGCCTGGTGCCACGCTTTCCGGATGTGCATTTGGTCGATCTGCAAGAAGCCTGGCGCGACATCCTCAAGCGGGCCCGTCTGGTGCAGCACCACAAGATCAGCCGCGCCGAGTTGTCGGTGCGTGAGCACATGAGCATCGTCCTGCGCAAGCTGCAGGGCAAGCGCTTTGTGGGTTTTGAAGACCTGTTCGACCCGGAGCTGGGCACCCCGGTACTGGTGGTGACGTTTATCGCCATGCTGGAGTTGGCCAAGGAAACTCTGATCGAAATTACCCAGGCCGAGGCCTTTGCGCCGATATATGTGCGCCTGGCTTATTCGCCCACTTGAAGCACCCACTTTAACGGTTAGTATTCGGGCCACTTTCGCTGATCTCTTGGAGCCGCCATG
>CANFNO010000374.1 GCA_947447845.1 Burkholderiales bacterium
CGAACAGGGACGGCCGTGGATCGTGGTGAGAAACTGCAGTGCTTCCAGCGCGGTCAAATCGTCTTTCAGGGCGTTGGCGTGGCCCATATAGACCAACTTGGATTGGTATTCGGTGGACTTGGCCAGGGGCTCGGCATTCCAGCTCAGCTGACCACCATCCGGGCGCGACAGGCCCGCGATGACCCGCAGCAGACTGGTCTTGCCACTGCCGTTGGAACCACGCAGCCACACCAGTTGGCCCGCTTGCAGTTCAAAACTCAGCGCTTTGAAAAGAACTTCGGTGCCCCGGCGAACGGTGAGGTCCTGGGCACGAATGCCCGTGCCTTGCTCGTTATGGAAAGTCAAATCTTCAGCCAAGGTAGTTGTTGAACCACGCCTGTAGTCAGTTGTTGTTGAAACAACTCCCCGCGTAGCAACAGGCTCAAGTGGGAGTCTCATTATCGCCTACCCTTACCAGGTCAGATTGACACAGGACAATTCCAAGGGAGGTGCTTGTAAGCACCGGTAAACGGTCACCCATGATGCGAAAATTGGGTTACGGTTTTCTTAAAGGCCGGTCCAGGCGTACCAAGGTGCAGGACTGGAAAAACTGGTTATGTCCCAAATGGACATGTAAACCCTCTTTCCATAGAAAAAGGGCATGCCCCAGGCAAAGTCCGTAGAACTGCTTGGTGCAGCACCCGCGGCATCTCCAAACGCGGTGTTACTCGTCGAAAAAAGGGCCTCTGCATTGCCCACCTGAAATTGCAAAGCGACTTGGTTTGACAATGTGCTGCCGCCATCTGACAGCACTGCATTGAGTGTCAGCATGCTTGTTGGGCAGTACCAGGTCGAGTTGTTGCATTTCGGGATGGGAGTGTTGGAGTTGTCGTTAAAAAACAGACCGTTGGTGCCTGTATCCAGGTAGCTGCCGGGGAAGATTTGGGGACTCGACCCCCGGTTAAGTTGGGTCGTGATGTTGAGGTAGCTGTCGATGTTCGAGGTATCCACCCCGAGCATCACTTTCTTGGTGTTGGACGGTACCGTGTTACTGCTCAGCTTGCTGGAGCCCGAAGTAACGGTGTCCACACCAAAGATCAGTTCTCCGCTTGCAGTAGCGGCACCGGGATCGTTTACCGCAGGCATCACCAGCACCAGGCCGTTGTTGAACCGGTTGTCGGTAAACGCAGAAATAGGATTGGACACCTGCAGATTGGCATCCACCTTGGCCGAGGTGTCGCATTTTCCAATGGCGATGGCGCCGGGCAGGCATCCGTAGTATTGAACAAACGTGTTGTTGGCCGCGTAGCTGCCGTCCAGGCAGACACTTCCGCAATCCAGGTTGGTGCTGCCTACGCCAAGAATGCCGTTTGAACCCAGTGCCCCTGCGCTACTCAAAATCTTGCCGTCGGCTTTTGCCGTGCAATCGGGGGGTGACTGCATCGCCTTGGCGGGGTCTGTCTCATCCTCAATGAGTTGCACCGCAATCGGGCCGGTCGTTTGCCGTCCCAGTCCCACCACCGCCTTGGCGTTAGCGCCCCAGAGTCCCCCGATCACAAACGGGAAACACTCCCACGTGTGCACCACCGGATAATCGGCCGGCAGTAAATTTTGCTTGGTAATGAAGTCCGCAGCTGAAGAAATTTCCACCGGCGGAAGGTTCAACGATTTGACTGCACTGGCCAATACGCGCAGCCCAACTGAACCCGTGTCCACCTGCACATGGTCGATGTTCACGCATTTACTGGTGTCTGTTGGTGAACAGACGGTGACGGTGGCGTACAAAATATTGGCATTGGGCGCAAGTTGAAAACCCCGCGGCCCGTCTTCCACGGTCACAAGAAGATTGTTGTCAGTCTGTAGCGGCAGCGTGCTGACCGCTGGGCTCTGGCCCAAACTGTTGATGCCATTGCCGCTGATCGTGGTTGTGGTTGATTCGCCTCCACCACAAGACACCAGAAGCGCAAGCCAAGAAAGCGCAACAAGGCGCCACAACATCTTGTACATGCGCAAACTACCCAAGACCTATGGACTTCGGGCTAAGGCCTTGAGGAAGCAAGGATCGCCGGTAGGCGTAGCCCGAGAAAACCTGCAAGTGACCCGACGACTGCACCACCAGATCGTTGCCTTCGTGGTGGAACTGTCGCTGGATTCCACCCCGTTGCGCCGCCTCATGGGCCGCACCCCGATAGTCGGCGAACGAGGTGCCAAGAATGGCTGACAGGTCAGGCTTGTAAAGCGTATTCCACCGCACGGCAAACACTTGCCCCTTGCCCGACACGAACTGTTGCACGCGCGAGCCATCAACGGCCTTTAGTTCATGCACCGTGTATTGCGGAGCACGGGCAACCGAATGGCGCGCGCTCATGCGCACACGGTCAGTGTCTATCGACGCTTGCCCCTCACCCAAACCGGCCCAGGCCGAAACTGCAGGCGCCGCCATCAAGGCCAGCGCCCAGAGGCACTGGCGACTACTGAAAGTCATAGCGGTAGCCGAAGTAGAAGAAGTAAGACTCGCTGGTCTCGTGGTTGGTCACGCCGTCCGTTTGTGAGGTCTCGTATATGCCCTCCGCCATCACACTTGCCCGGTCGGACAATTTGTAGGACACGCGCACTCCCGGTGAGATGCGGCTGACCTTGGTCTGGGTGTTGTCCGTCTGGGTGTAATAGCGAATCGATGGTTCGAGACTCATCCGTGTGCCCATAAAACCGGTCAGATTGTTGTAGGCGAGTTGGGTACCGTTCATGGTGTCACTGGAGATCTGGCTCAGGTTAAAGCCATTGATGTCACGGTTGGAATACAGGTTGGAGCCTGTGAGCTGGAACGACACGTTGTACTGCGCGCCCGTGGCTGGCTGAGCCTGGAAGTTACCCACGGCGGGCAATGCGCCAACGTCGCTGTAACGGAAGTCCATGGAGCCCTGCCACTTGCTCGACAGCGCCCGCGAGAAGCTGACCATCGCCTGCTGTGCTTTCGCGGCGGTGGCCAAAGCTGAGCTTTGAAGCTCGCCCAGGCTGCGGGTTTGCAGCAATGTCTTCAAGGATGTGCCGCCCAGGCTAATGAGTGCATCGCTCAGCTGTAGTGAGGGTGCCTTGCGGTCATCCACCAGCATGGTGATCGTGGTGTCATACGGCCCCATGAACGAGCCCTGCAGCGTCAGGGCGTTGATCTCATTGAAATTGAGGTCGTAGTCGATCTGGGTGAACATGGAGAGCGAATCGCCGAAGTAACGGACTTCCGCACCAATCGCGCGCCGGTCTGAAATGCCTTCGGTAGTCTGCTCCACCAGCGACAGATTGCCCCCCCAGTGCTCAAAAAGATTGTCGGCTTCCAGCATGACGCCGGCCATGGTCTGCTGGGGTGCATTCACCAGCGTGTTGGCGGGTACGCCCAGCATGGCATCGACCTTGTAGTTTTCTGCCACCGGCATGGCCATGGAAACGCCGTCAAACAAGCCAAACAGCGAACCACCGATGGCCGATTGGCGTCCGACACGGAAATCCATACGGCTCTTGATATCGCGGTAGTCCACATAGGCAGCACTGATCAAACCCTGGGTAGCGGAAGTTTGCGCACTGGAAGTAGCCAGATTGTCGGAATGCGAGCCGCGCATGATCAGTTTGGTGATCGAATCATCGGTCTCATAACGGCCGGTCGCGTCCCAACTGGACACCAGCACCGACTGGTTGGTTCGCGTTAATGTGTTCTGGTCAATCCCGGTGGCAATGCTGACCAGCGAGTCGGTCTTGGTCTGACCACCGTAATAGTATTGCGACACGCTGCCAGTAGCACTCAGGCGCTTTTTGTCGGCCTTCAGACCCGTAGCGTCAGCCTTGGCAACGACAGTTGGCGCACCCAATACTGCCAAACGTTGCGCCACCCGTTGTGCACCTTCACCTTGTGGATAGAGCTTTTGATACAACTGGTATTCGGTACGCGCCTTGTCAGGTCGGTCCAGGGCTTCCCAGGCTTGGCCGATCAACTCCTGCGCGGAAGGTGTCGCCGGGTTGGGTGGCAACATCAATGCCTGGTTGGTGGCGTCAATCGCATCCTGATAGCGGCGTTCATTAAAAGCCGTTTGTGCCTTCGCTAGCAGGGCGGCTCCTTGGCCGTCCAAATCTGCCACATCGGTTTCAACTTTTGGCTGCGGGCCAGACGCCACAGGTGCTGCCGCTA
>CANFNO010000375.1 GCA_947447845.1 Burkholderiales bacterium
GCCAGCAACTCGGACGACATTGTCTACAGCAATCTGTTTACCGGTGTGCATGGAAATTACCTGGCGCCCAGCATCCGTGCCGCTGGCATGGACCCGGAACATCTGCCAGAGAGCGACCCCACAGCCATGGACTTTGCCGGTGACAAAGCCAAAGCCTGGAAGGAAATCTGGGGCTGCGGCCAGGGCATTGGCGCGGTGACGCAGGTGCAGCCTGCCGCCGCCTACATTGCGCAGCTCAAGCGTGAATACGCGGCTGCCCGGGCGCGCCTTCTGGCCGCTTGAGCGTTGAAATCATCCTTGCGTTTTCTTGTGTCGGGTAGCGCCAGCGCGCTGCTGGCGTTGGGCTGCATGATGTTGTTTGAGCACCTGGGCTCAGGAGTGGATACGCATGGTGTGTTGCACGAGCCTTTTTTCTTGATTCCGGCGGCCTGGATGTTTTTTGCCACAGCAATATATTTTGGTGTGCGGTATTGGCGGGCGCAGGGCGCAGCTAAACAAAATTTGAATGAGAGTAAAAATGATGTGGATTGATTTAGTGGCAGTGCTGGCCGTGTTGCAGCTGATTTTCTTTGGCACTCTGGTGGGGGGTGCGCGCACAAAATATGCTGTCCAGGCACCGGCCACTACGGGACATCCGCAGTTTGAGCGCCTGTATCGCGTGCAGATGAATACGCTGGAATTGCTAGTGGCTTTTCTGCCAGCGTTGTATCTGGCTTCGCGTTACTGGTCACCCACTTTCGTGGCTGTCGGTGGCGCGGTCTATCTGCTAGGTCGCATGGTCTATTGGCGCGCCTACACCAAGGATCCTGCCAGTCGCTCCATGGGCTTTGGGCTGAGCATATTTCCGATTCTCGCCATGCTGCTCGCCGCTCTGGCCGGCATCGTGATGAAGGGTGCGGTTTGACTACGGTGTAGTTGCAGCATCTACGGCAAAGCGGGTAATTATTGGCTCAACGCCTGCGTGCCATTCGGGCGTTTTTTGCATCACGGCCGCAAAGGCTGGCGAAGCTTCAAAGGCCATCAGCCAGCGCTGCAACTGCGGCCAGTTTTGTTCCATAAACCATGTCTTGTCGGTGTGAGCGAACTGGCGCACAAACGGTGCAATGGCTGCGTCCAAAAGGCTCCAGTGCGCGCCTTGTAAATAGGTTTTTTCTGTAAGTCGATCTTCCCAGTCACGCAAAAGGATCGCGCCCTTTTCACGTTCAGCTAATCCTTCGGCAAGCGCAAAGCGAGTCGGGTATTTGTAGCGATCCAACGCCTGTTTGAAAGGGCCGTCGTTGATGGCAATGCAAGCCAATGCATCGGTCATGGCCGCTGCGTCCATTGGTAGCCAATCCTGAGGATCACTTTGACGCAATGCCCAGAGCATGATGTCCACACTCTGCTCGATGACCGTTCCTTTGGGTAGCACCAGCACCGGCACAGTACCCTTGGGTGAGGCTTGCAGCATCTCGGCTGGTTTGGCTTTGAGGGCGATTTCGCGTAGCTCCACGTCCACCCCTGCGGCTTGCACTGCCAACCGTGCGCGCATGGCATAGGGACAACGGCGAAAGGAATACAGAACAGGTGCAGTCACTGTCGCGCCTTTGCCCGCTCCCATTGGCGCTGTCGTTCGCGAGCACCATTCTTTTGTGCGTCTGAGGTCGTTGCGTGACAGCGGGGGCAACTGACGCCGGCTTCATACAGAGCGGAATTTTTAGCGCCCGCTTCCAGCGGTTGGCGGCAGGCCCGGCATAGCGTGTGTGGTCCCGGAACAAGCCCATGGCCGACGGATACGCGCTCGTCAAAAACAAAGCACTCACCCTGCCACAAGCTTTGTTCTGGCGGCACCGTTTCCAGGTATTTCAGAATGCCACCTTCCAGGTGAAACACCTCGTCAAAGCCTTTGCTGCGCAGATAGGCGGTGGACTTTTCACAGCGGATGCCGCCGGTGCAAAACATGGCCACCTTGGGTTTTTTGCCGGAAATGCCAGTGCCTGCGAGCCGCTCCGATTGGTCCAGCCAGGCGGGCAACTCGGCAAAAGTTTTGAGGTTTGGGTTGACGGCATGGGCGAAGCTGCCTATGTCCACCTCGTAGTCATTGCGTGTGTCCACCACCACCACATCGGGGTCGGAAATCAGGGCATTCCAGTCGGCAGGTTTGACGTAGGTTCCGGCCATCAGCGTGGGGCTGATGCCCGGCACATTCATGGTGACGATTTCTTTTTTTAGCCGCACTTTCATGCGGTGAAACGGTGGTTTGTCAGACCAGGATTCTTTGTGCTGCAGATTCGCGAGCAGTGGGTCTGAACGTAAATAGGACAGCACGGCGCGAACGTCGTCTGCTACTCCGGCTATGGTGCTGTTGATCCCCTCACTGGCCAGCAGGATCAGGCCTTTGACATGGCGCTGCTCGCACAGGGCCAGCAGCGGCGCTTTGCGCGCCTCGAAGTCGGGCAGGGCGACAAACTTGTAGAACGCGGCAGTGAGAAAAGGGGTGGGCATAGGGACATTTTGCCGTGCATTGGCGGCGAACCTTTTACCCTTTGCGCGATGTGCGTTCTGGCGCTATGTAGGCCAGGTTGATCCATGCTCAGGCACCATGGCGCGCCAGCCGAGCTCGCGCTGGATGCGTGATCGCAAAGTGTCCGACGCTTGCCCCTCCCCGTGCACGACATACACCTGCGCTGGCGCGGAGGGCATGCTGCGCAGCCAGTCAAATAGCTGGTTGCCATCGGCATGGGCTGAAGCTGACTGAAGGCAAACGATTTCCGCCTTCACCGCGACATCGTGCCCATGGATTCGCACGCTTTGGGCGCCGCTGGCAAGCGTTGCGCCGCGGGTGCCGGGAGCTTGAAAGCCGGTCAAAATGATCATGTTGCGGTGCATGCCCGCGTGCTGTTCCAGGTGATGCAGCACACGCCCGCCGGTAGCCATGCCACTGGCTGACAGGATCACCATCGGGCCATGGCGTGAGGCCAATGCCTTGGACTCATCCGTGCTGCTGACCATGGTGGCGCCGTGCGTCAGGGCGCGCACTTCATTCTTGTTAAGCCGGTGCTCCCCGGCGTGGTGTTCAAACAAGTTGGTGGTGTGCACCGCCATCGGGCTGTCCAGAAATACCGGTAAGGCGTGAGGGATGTCGCCGCTGGCCTTGAGTTGGTTGATGGCATGTAACAGGGCTTGGGCGCGGCCCACAGCAAACACCGGTATCACTGCCACACCACCTCGCGCAGCCAACCTTTTCAGGGCAGGCCCCAATTCAGCAAGTAGATTGTCCTGCGGATGTGTGCGGTCGCCATAGGTGGATTCAATCAGCACCGTGTCGGCTGCTGGTGGATTGTCGGGTGGGTTCATGAGGCTGTCGTCCGGGCGACCCAGGTCACCTGAGAACAGAATTCGCCGGCCCGCCACTTCCAGCAGGATGCTGCAGGCTCCCAGAATATGGCCCGCCGAACTGAAGGTTGCGCGCCATCCGGGGATGGGTTGGAAGGTGGTACCCATCTCCAACGTCTTGAACAGGGGTTGGCAGTCCAAAGCGTCCTGGCGGCTATACAGCGGCAGGGCCGGCGCATGCTTGGAGAACCCCTTTCGGTTGGCAAATGCAGCGTCCTCTTCTTGAATGTGTCCGCTGTCAGGTAGCAAAATTTTGCACAGGTCGCGCGTGCCGGTGGACGCAAACACGCGGCCGCTGAAACCCTCCTTCGCCAGCAGCGGCAGGTAGCCGCTATGGTCCAGATGCGCATGGGTCAGTAGCACTGCATGGATTGAATCTGGTGGCACCGGCAGCGGATTCCAGTTGCGCAGGCGCAGTTGTTTGAAGCCCTGGAACAAGCCGCAATCCACAAGCAAGCTTTCGCCTTGGTGCTGCACCAAATACTTGGATCCGGTGACTGTATCGGCGCCACCTAAAAAGGTAATGCTTACACCCATAGTTAACCTCCAATTAAGAAATGCTTCCAGTCACCTTATAGACCGTGCGGCATCGATTGGACAGCATTTGCATCAAGGGTTGCCCGCCGCAGAGATTCTTCTTGACGAAGAGCGATCCATTTCAGGCGCAAAGTGAACCTGCAACCGGCGAAATCGACATCACCCAAGCGCAAGCCGTGTGCCACGGCTTCGACTGTTCATGTTTGAACAATTGAGATAGCTGGACATGGCAAGTTGAGACA
>CANFNO010000376.1 GCA_947447845.1 Burkholderiales bacterium
CAGGTGGACGAGTCGCTGCTGACCGGCGAGGCCATTGCGGTGGATAAATTGTGTGCTGACGAGGCCCAGTCCACCCTGTATTCCGGCACCCTGCTGGTGCGTGGGCATGGCATGGCGCGGGTCATCGCTACCGGTGCGCGGACCGAATTAGGTCGAATCGGCACTGCGCTGGAGTCTCTGGGACTGGAGCAATCCCCACTCAAGCTACAAATGGCCGCGCTGGTCAAGGTGCTGGCCTTTATCGCGCTGGGTGCCAGCGTGTTCCTGTTTGCGGCCTTTGGCCTGTTGCGTGGCGATTGGATGGCCGCGCTGCTGGCCGGTATCGCCCTGGCCATGGCCTTGTTACCGCAGGAATTTACGGTGGTCCTGACCGTGATACCCGCACTGGGCGCCTGGCGTTTGTCCAAGCAGCAGGTGCTGACGCGGCGCATTGCCGCCATCGAAACCCTGGGCGCTACCTCGGTCCTGTGTGCCGACAAGACCGGCACGTTGACTGAGAACCGCATGACCGTGGCCGAGCTCTACGTGCCCTCGCAGGCAGCGAGTGCAGGAGAAAGTCTTGCGGTGGATTACGCGACCAGCACCGAATTGCCTGAGTCCTTTCATTTGTTGGTGGAGTATTCCATCCTGGCCAGTGTGAGCGACCCCTATGACCCGATGGAGAAGGCTTTTCACCGCCTGGGTCAGCATTTTTTGCAGGGCACCGAGCACCTGCACCGCGACTGGAATCTGGTGCAGGAATACGCGCTGACGCCTCAGCTGCGTGCGATGTCCCATGTCTGGCGCGCGTCCGCAGGCGAGGGGAAGGGCGGTGTGCACAGCGTGGCGGCCAAAGGTGCGCCCGAAGCCATTTTTGATCTGTGTCACTTGGATGCAAGCACGCAGAGCGTGCTCAATGCTGCCGTAGACACCATGGCCGCCAAGGGTCTGCGCGTGCTGGGCGTGGCGCAGGCGCGCTTTGCGGGAGAAGACTGGCCGGCCATCGCGCACGACTTTGAGTTCGAGTTTGTGGGTCTGTTGGGCCTGGCCGACCCGCTACGCGCCGGAATTCCAGAAGCCGTGCAACAGTGCCAGGGTGCGGGCATCCGGGTGGTCATGATCACCGGCGACTATCCGGCAACGGCCCAGGCCATTGCACGGGCGGCGCATATCGATGTAACCGAGGCCAGCCAGGTATTGACTGGAAGTGCCCTTGCCGAGTTGAGCGACCAGCAATTGCAGCAGCGCATGCGCACGGTACGCGTTTGTGCCCGCATTTCGCCCCAACAAAAACTGCGCATCGTGCAAGCGCTCAAGGCCAACGGAGAGGTCGTGGCCATGACGGGCGATGGCGTAAATGACGCGCCTGCCCTCAAGGCCGCCCACGTCGGTGTGGCGATGGGCGGGCGTGGCACCGATGTGGCGCGTGAGGCCGCCTCGCTGGTGCTGCTGGATGACAACTTCGCCTCCATCGTCGGTGCGGTGCGCCTCGGGCGGCGTATTTTTGACAACCTGCGCAAGTCCATGTCCTACATCCTCGCGGTGCATGTGCCGATTGCCGGTGCGGCGTTGTTGCCCGTTTTGCTGGGTTGGCCCACGCTGATGTATCCCCTGCACATTGCGTTTCTGGAACTGGTGATTGATCCGGCCTGCTCCATGGTGTTCGAGAACGAACCCTCCGAACGGGACGGTATGCAACGTCCGCCACGTGACCCACGGGCCCCGCTGTTTGCCGGAACCACCCTGATGCTGGCGTTGCTGCAAGGGCTGATCGTGCTGCTGGCGGTCATGGGCGCTTACGCCTGGGGCACTAGTTGGCTGACGGAACCGGCTGCGCGGGCCTTTGGATTCACCACACTGGTGATGGGCAACCTGGCGCTGATCTTCTCCAACCGCAGCGGCACGGTCTCGCTCTGGGCCTCTTTGCTGGTTCCTAACCGCGCGTTGTGGGCGGTGGCAGGCTTCACCACGGGATTGCTGGCGCTGACGCTGTATCAGCCTTGGGTGTCCGGCCTGTTCCTGTTTGCACCGCTGCAGGCAGGTGACGTGCTGAGTGCCGTCGCCATCGGTTTGTCCAGCGTGGTCTGGTTCGAAGTTATCAAGTTCGCCAGACGCAGGGCACAGCGCGCACAGGACACAAAGCAATAGATATCGCTTCCATATGCCTTCCATATGCATTCCTGATGCCGCAACGGCCATCATCAGGAATGACTCCACTGACTGACACCTCGAAACTTTCATCACACGCGCAATCTTCACTGGCCGCACTGACCCTGGGCGCCATTGGCGTGGTCTATGGCGACATCGGCACCTCGCCACTGTATGCCTTCAAGGAAGTGTTTGTGAGCGGCCACGTGCCGATAACGACCGACAACATTCTGGGTGTGCTGTCGCTGTTTTTCTGGACACTGGCCGTTATCGTGTCCATCAAGTACGTCGTGCTGATCATGCGGGCAGACAACCACGGTGAGGGCGGGCTGATGGCCCTGCTGGCGCTGGCCTCGCACTCGGTTCAGGACAATCCCAAGCTCAGGCGCATTCTCATGACGCTGGGTGTTTTTGGTGTGGCGCTGTTCTTTGGCGACGGCGTGATCACCCCGGCCATCTCAGTACTTTCAGCGGTGGAAGGGCTTGAGACTGTGACCCCGGCGGCCAAGCCTTACATCCTGCCGATCTCGCTGACCGTGCTGCTGATGCTTTTTCTGGTGCAAAAGCGCGGTACCGACCTGTTGGGAAAGTTCTTTGGTCCGGTAATGGTGGTCTGGTTTGTCTCCATCGGGTTGATGGG
This sequence comes from Burkholderiales bacterium, assembly GCA_947447845.1. The sequence goes on from CANFNO010000376.1 coordinate 2,768, forward strand.
ATTGGGTCCAATTTTTCAGCATCCGGAAGTGCTGAAGTCCATCTCTCCCTATTACGCCCTGCATTTTGGCTATGCGCACTACGAGCTTGCGTTTGTGACACTTGGCGCCGTGTTTCTGTGTGTGACGGGAGCCGAAGCGCTGTATGCCGATATGGGTCACTTCGGGAAACGGCCTATTCGTGTGGCCTGGTTCGCCATGGTGATGCCTTGTCTGCTACTGAATTACTTTGGACAGGGCGCCCTGGTACTGGCCAATCCTGCGGCGGTAGAGAACCCCTTCTTTCTGATGCTCCCCGGTTGGGCCACCATGCCGATGGTTGCGCTGGCGACGGCTGCCACGGTGATTGCCTCACAGGCACTGATCTCGGGAGCCTTCTCGGCCACCAAGCAAACCATCCAGTTGGGCTACCTGCCGCGTCTCTCCATACTGCACACTTCGCAAACCGACACCGGTCAGATCTATTTGCCTGCGGTCAACTGGGCGCTGCTGTTCGGCGTGGTGTTGGCAGTGACGACATTTCGCACCTCCAGCGCACTGGCCGCCGCCTATGGCATCTCGGTCAGTCTGGTGATGGTGATCACCACGGTGCTGACGTTTTTTGTGATTCGCTATGGCTGGAAGTTGTCGCTGCCATTGTGTGTTGTGGCGACCGGCGTCTTCTTGCTGGTGGACGTTTCCTTTTTCGCCTCTAACCTGCTCAAGATCGCCGATGGTGGATGGTTCCCTCTGCTGATGGCGGCAAGCTTGTACCTGGTACTCGCTACCTGGAAGGACGGTCGTTTGTTGCTATCGGAAAAGTTCCGCAGGGACGCGATCGACCTGCCAAGTTTTCTGGAGGCTGTGTTTGCCTTCCCACCGGTGCGCCCCGATGGCACTGCCGTGTTTCTGTCGTCTAGTGTGGGCATTGTGCCCAATGCCTTGTTGCACAACCTCAAGCACAACAAGGTGCTACACAAGACCAACTTATTCCTGACCGTGCAGAACCAGGAGATTCCCAAGGTGCCGGTAGAGGAGCAGGCGCACATGACGCCGCTGGGGCACGACTGCTGGCAGGTGATCATCAAGTTCGGATTTCTGGACGACCCGGATATTCCGAAGGCGTTGCAGCAGATCAGTAGCCCTGGCTGGCGCTATGACCGCATGACTACCAGCTACTTCCTATCGCGTGACATTGTGGTGCCCACCATGGGCGGCGAGATGGCGCAGTGGCGTGAAAAGCTGTTTGCTCAAATGCACCGCAGTGCCAGTGGGGCGGCAGACTTTCTCAGCCTGCCCAGCAATGCGGTGGTCGAGTTGGGCTCCAAGGTGGAGATTTAGCGCATCAACCGGTAGCCTACGGCGGTCTCGGTCAACAGGTGTTCGGGCTGAGCCGGGTCGCGCTCC
>CANFNO010000377.1 GCA_947447845.1 Burkholderiales bacterium
AGGTCTTCGCCGTAGTAGTCGCTGTCGTACTCAAAGCCGCCATAGTCGGCCACCAGACGACGGGTGTTCGGGCTATCGCGCCCGGTGTACCAGCCCAAGGGACGCCCGCCCGTCATGCGGGTCAGGATGTCCATGCCTTTTTGCATGTGCTCGCGCTCTACTGATTCGGGCAGGTTTTGGTAATGAATCCAGCGCCAGCCGTGGCAGGCAATTTCGTGTCCCATGTCCACCAGCGCGGCGCAGAGTTCAGGGTTGCGCTCCAGCGCCATGCTGACACCAAATACGGTGAGAGGCAGGCCGCGTTTCTCGAATTCGCGCAGGATGCGCCAGACACCGGCACGCGAGCCGTACTCGTAAATCCCCTCCATGCTGATGTGGCGCTCGGGATAGCTGGCCGGATTGAACATCTCGGATAAGAACTGTTCGGAACCTGCATCCCCGTGCAGCACGCTGTTCTCGCCGCCCTCTTCGTAATTCAAGACAAACTGCACCGCAACGCGGGCTTGACCCGGCCATTGCGCATGCGGCGGCTTGGGGCCGTAGCCGATCAGGTCGCGCGGGTAGGGTAGGGTGCTGTCGTAGTGCTGCATGGTCAAAGGGTGTTGTGCTGGCTGAAATTCAGGGCGTCTTCCACATTGCGCAGGTGCGCATCCATCAGCTCGATGGCTTTATCTGCGTTGCGCGCCTTGATGGCTTTGAGGATTTGCTCGTGCTCTTCGTGCGAATGCGCCGCTGCGCTGGAGGTTTGGTACATCAGGGTGATCAGGGCGCTTCGCGAGATCAGATCGGTCAGCAGTTGGGCCAGCACATTGTTATGCATGAGTTGTGCCATGCGCACATGAAAGTCGCCCAGCAACTCGGTGCGGCCTGGCACATCGCTACCTTGCACGGCAAGTTTCTCCTGGGCGATATGGGTTTGCAAGGCCTTGATGTCGGCAGCTTTTGCCGTGGTTACAAAGGCGCGCACCATGCCGGCCTCAAGCATGCGGCGCACTTCAAATACCTGCTTCGCCTCGGCAGCCGATGGGGCTGCGACAAAGGCACCGCGTGCGGGCTCAATTTTGATCAGGCGATTTTGTGACAACCGGTAAAGAGCCTGGCGCACCAGGGTTCGCGACACGCCATATTGGTCGGCCAGTTTCTGCTCCACCAATTTGGCACCGGGCTGCAAACGGTGCTCCACGATGGCCCGTGTGAGTGACTCCACAATAACGCTGGTGGTGGTTGAATCCATGGTGGAATGATAGCGGTTAGCGCAAAAAGTGTATACACTTTGTCGCATTCATATCAATCATCTCGCAACAAGGAGTTCCCATGGGCCTGAGTACGCACGTGCTGGATACCATGCACGGTACACCTGCCGCCGGCATGCAAGTGGAGTTGTACACCACACAAGGCCAGCAGGCCACGCTGGTAAAAAGCTTCACCCTCAACAGCGATGGACGCAACCCGGGCGGCTTGCTGTATGACAACGACAGCCTGAAGGTGGGAACCTACCGGCTGGTATTTGATGTGGCGAGCTATTTCAGGGGCTGCGGCGTATCACTTCCCGAGCCCAACTTCTTAAATCACGTCAGTCTGGACTTTGGTGTGGCCCATGTGGACCAGCACTACCACGTACCCCTGTTGGTCAGCCCCTGGAGCTATTCGACCTACCGAGGGTCTTAGTCAATAGATGCATGGTTTCGCCGCCGGGCCGCCCCAAGGCGAAACGCGGCCCCCTCGGGGGGCAGGGAGTCACACGAAGTGGGCGACCGTGGGGGCTATAGATTCATGGTTTCGCCGCCGGGCCGCCCCAAGGCGAAACGCGGCCCCCGCGGGGGGCAGGGAGTCACACGAAGTGGGCGACCGTGGGGGCTACAACTGCCCTTCGGTGAGGGTGTCGAGTTGAAAGCGACCGCTCTTGTGCCACAGCCAGGTGTCGGTATAGGTCACGCGACCCATTTTCACGGGTGCAGGGAAGGGCGCCGCGCTGCGCACCGAGCGCTCGATGTCGGCCATCACTTCCGGTGCCTGCGTCGGTGCACGCATCCAGCGGATATCGGTCACATTGCCGCGCCCGTCCACGTCGACTTGCAACACACCCACCGCATACAGCAGCGGTGGCATCTTGCCGGTGTAAATGCGGCCCGTGTTTTTCTCGTAGAGGTGGGCCGCAGCGTCGCGCCGGTACTCTTTGGGCGTCTGTGCATTCGAAATCTTGGCCGGTGGCGGCAACGGCTTTGGGGCTTGCACAACCGGGGGCGCCACGACGACGGGCGGCGGTGGCGGTGGGGGCGGCGGCTTGGGTGCCGGCGGCGGAGGTGGGGTGGCACAACCGGCTATCAGGGCAGCGATGCAAAGAAAGATACGTGAAAAGTTTGAAAGCTCAAACTTGCGCTGCCCAGCGGGTGTGGCGAGATTATTCATTTGCGTCTCAATATTTTGTAATGGGCATACTTTGCACCATCTTTTGCCGTTTTTCACTTAACTTTGCAGATAAAAGGTTTCCTTTTGTGAACTCGATTTCGATTCTTTTGGCGCGTCTCGCGAGCCAGGAAGCCGTGCTAATCACGGTGCATGCCACGCGAGGATCGGTTCCGCGTGAGGCGGGTGCCTGGATGGCCGTTTGGGACGGTGGGTTGGTGGAGACCATCGGTGGTGGGCGTCTTGAATGGGATGCGATTGCCCATGCCAAAACACTTTTGGCGGCTGGTGAAAATTCGCAAGATCCTCCACCGCACAGCGTCTTGTATCGCTTGGGTCCTAGTCTGGGGCAGTGCTGTGGCGGGGAAGTGGAGTTGCAATTTGAACGTCTGCAGTCTGCCGATGTGCCCTCATTGCGTGCGCGTCTCTGCACCCAAGAGGCACCCTTGGCACTGTTTGGTGGCGGCCACGTGGGCCGCGCATTGGTGCGGGTGCTATCGACTCTGCCGCTGTCCATCAGCTGGATCGATAGCCGCGACGAAATATTTCCGGACGCTTTGCCAGACAACGTCACCTGCGACCACAGCGACCCGGTGCACGCCGCCGTGCCCACGTTGGCGAGTGGCAGTCAAGTGCTCATCATGAGCTTTAGCCACGCCGAAGACCTGGACATTGTGGCGGCCTGCCTGACACGACAGCGTGAACACGGCGATCTACCCTACATCGGCCTGATCGGTAGCAAAACCAAGTGGGCTTCTTTTCGCACCCGCCTTACGGCACGGGGCTTTTCAGACGCCGAACTCGACTGGGTGACGTGCCCGATCGGCATCGCGGGTATTGCCGATAAACGACCCGAAGCCATCGCGATTGCCGTGGCGGCCCAACTCTTGCTCTTGCAGAAAAAGGAATAGTCTGTAAAACTGTATACAATTTTCAGCAGGAGACATCGCACAATGGAAAGCTATTTACTGGATTGGGCCAATCTGCTGTTGCGGTGGGTTCATGTGATCACCGCCATCGCCTGGGTGGGTTCTTCGTTCTATTTTGTCTTTCTGGACAGCAGTTTGACGCCACCGCAGGACGACGACCTGAAACGCCAGGGCGTGAGCGGCGAACTCTGGGCGGTGCATGGTGGTGGCTTCTACCATCCGGTTAAGTTTGCGTTGTCGCCCCCGAAGCTGCCCGACCACCTCCACTGGTTTTACTGGGAGAGCTATAGCACCTGGCTCACCGGTTTCTCGCTGTTTACGGTCTCCTATCTTTGGAGTGCAGGCACTTACTTAATAGACAAGTCGGTCATGGACTGGTCGCCCATGGCGGCAGTGGGTGCTGCGCTGGGCTTTCTGGTGGTGTTCTGGCTGGCCTACGACACGATCTGCCGCACCCTGGCGCAGCGCAAAAATGGCGATGCCATCGTGGGCGCGCTGGTGCTGGTGCTGGTGTGCGCGGCGGCCTGGTTGGCCTGTCATTGGTTCGCCGGGCGTGCAGCCTTTCTGCTGATGGGCGCCATGATTGCCACCAGCATGAGTGCGAATGTGTTCTTCTGGATCATCCCCGGTCAACGGGCCATGGTGGCCAGCATAAAGGCCGGTCAAACGGTTGACCCGATACACGGCAAGATTGGTAAGCAACGCAGCGTGCACAACACCTACTTCACGCTGCCGGTGCTGTTTGCCATGTTGAGCAACCACTACAGTTTTACCTACAGCCACCCACAAAACTGGCTGGTGCTAGTGGCCATG
>CANFNO010000378.1 GCA_947447845.1 Burkholderiales bacterium
GCTGGCCGTGAAGTTTGATATCTGGTTCGCCTGGATCACCATTACAGCTCTGGTGATCTACATCACCTTCACGATCAGCGTGACCGAATGGCGCACCCAGTACCGCAAGAAGATGAACGAGCTGGATTCCACAGCCAATAGCCGCGCCATCGATTCGTTGCTCAACTACGAAACCGTCAAGTACTTCAACAACGAGGAGTTTGAAGCGCAGCGTTACGACGAAAACCTGGAGCGCTACCGCCGCGCCGCAGTCAAGAGCCAAACCACGCTGAGCATTTTGAACACCGGGCAGCAACTCATCATCGCTATCGCCCTGGTCAACATGCTGGCGCGAGCCACGCAAGGCGTGGTGGAAGGCCGTATGACTTTGGGCGACCTGGTGATGGTCAACGCATTCATGATCCAGCTCTACATTCCCTTGAATTTTTTGGGTGTGATCTACCGCGAAATTAAGCAAAGCCTGACCGATTTGGAAAAGATGTTCACGTTGATGGAGCGCGAACGCGAGATTGCGGATGTGCCTGGCGCGCAACCGTTGCAACTGACAGCCGGTGATGCGGCGGTGCGCTTTGACCATGTCACCTTTTCCTACGACCCGGCAGGCAGCGCCGGTGCGGTCAAAGATAAGCCGGCACGCACCATCCTGCACGACATCAGCTTTGAAATTCCGGCCGGTAAAACGGTGGCTGTGGTGGGGCCCTCGGGTTCCGGCAAGTCAACCATGGCGCGCTTGCTGTACCGCTTCTACGATGTGCAACAGGGCCGCATTCTCATTGGTGGGCAGGATATCAAGCAGGTGACCCAGGCCTCGGTGCGCCAAGCGATCGGCATTGTGCCGCAAGACACCGTGCTGTTTAACGACACAGTGGAATACAACATTGCCTACGGCCGCCCGGGCTGTGACCGCGACGTGGTGGAAACTGCTGCCAAGGCCGCCCATATCCACGCCTTCATTAGCTCCACGCCCAAGGGCTACGACACTATGGTTGGTGAGCGCGGACTCAAATTGTCCGGTGGAGAGAAGCAGCGCGTAGCAATAGCCCGCACCCTGCTGAAAAACCCGCCGGTGTTGATATTTGACGAAGCCACCTCAGCGCTGGATTCGGCTAACGAGCGTGCCATCCAAGCCGAGCTGCAAAGCGTCGCGCAGAACAAGACCACGCTGGTCATCGCACACCGGCTTTCAACGGTGGTGGATGCGCATGAAATTCTGGTGATGGACGCCGGTCGCATTATTGAACGCGGCACGCATGCCGGTTTGCTGGCCCAAGGTGGGCGCTATGCCCAGATGTGGAATTTGCAGCAGAGTGCCGAAGCCGTGGTGGCGGATTAACGCCTGAGGTAGACGCCGAGCCACGGACCCTTGCGTCGCCGCTCTTCCAGAATTTGGACTGGCTCAGAGTTTGAAGACAACGGTGCATTCCCCGTTTCCGACTCTTCCTGGTCGCCCACCTGGCGGCGGAATTTGGCGAAATATGACTTCCAGAATTCTGCCGCGATTTGCTTTTGACGGTCGCCAAAATTCTGTGCCATGTTGCCTCCAGAGGAAAGGGTGCCGAAGTGACCGTGCCCGGCACGGATTGCGAAGGTTCCGACTGTTTCATCAAATGGTGTCAGAGTCTTGATCAAAATGTGATGAAACGATTGAATCGGTAACTTTGGTGTGACATTTATCGCCTTCTAAAGAAAGAGATACCATTTCCTCGTTGCGAAGGACACAAAGAATGGCAACTTCTCAAAGCACGATGGATTTCCTGCTCGACGTTCTGTCGGATAGTCACCAGGCCAGTGCGCGCCGAATGTTTGGCGAATATTGTCTCTATTACGCTGGTCGCCCGGTGGGACTGGTGTGCAACGAGCAGCTATTCCTCAAGCCCTCCGAATTAGGTAAACACTTGATGAAGGAACTGGATGAAGGGGCACCTTTTCCAGGCGCAAGACCCCATTTGCGAATTTCCCCGGATCTTTGGGATGACCGAAACTGGATGAACGCACTGGTGCGCGCCACCTTTGACAACCTGCCGCCGCCCAAACCGCCCCGGCCAATAGCAGCGATTTCCAAGTTACGGGGTGGTAAGAGCAGTGCAGTAGCCGACATTGCCGAATTGCCCAATCTGGGACCCAAGTCCAAAGAAATGCTGGCAGTTGCAAATATCAAAACTGTGGCGCAACTGCGCAAGCTCGGCGCGGTAGCAGCCTATGCACAGGTCAAACAAAAAGATGGCAAGGCGAGTCTCAACCTTTTGTGGGCGTTGGAGGGCGCACTGACGGGGCTGCCATGGCAGACCGTCGCACGCGAACATCGCACAAGCCTGCTTTTGGCACTTGAGCAGCAGCAGGCGCTCATCTCGCATAGAGAGCCAAGGCACAAATCCAAAAACGCATAATTCAGCAATGGAAACCAAATGGCTTGAAGACTTTGTCAGTCTGGCGGAAACACGGAGTTTCAGCCGATCTGCGCAACTGCGGCATGTGACCCAACCCGCTTTCTCGCGGCGCATCCAGTCGCTGGAAGCCTGGGCCGGTACCGACCTGGTGGATCGCAGTTCTTACCCCACCCGGCTCACGCCTGCGGGCGAAACGCTTTACGACCAGTCGCTGGAAATGCTGCAGTCCCTGCAGAGCACACGCGCCATGCTGCGTGGCCACTCATCGGCGGGGCAGGACTTCATCGAATTTGCGGTGCCGCACACTCTGGCATTTACCTTCTTCCCGGCCTGGGTTACCAGCCTGCGCCAGGACTTTGGCGCCATCAAGAGCCGTCTGATTGCGCTCAATGTTCACGATGCCGTGATGCGTCTGGTCGAAGGCAGTTGTGATCTGCTGATCGCCTATCACCACCAGTCGCAGCCCTTCCAGTTTGACAGTGCGCGCTATGAGATGGTCAGCCTGGGCGAGGAAATCGTGGCGCCATTTTCTCGCGCGGATGCCAATGGCTTGCCGCAATTTCAACTTCCCGGGAGGCTGGACGCGCCCTTGCCCTACCTGGGCTACGCACCCGGTGCTTACCTGGGGCAGGTGGTCGACATGATGCTCAAAGACGCGGGCATGGCCATCCACCTGGAGCGCGTTTACGAGACCGACATGGCCGAAGGTCTCAAGGCCATGGCATTGGAAGGCCATGGCATTGCCTTTTTGCCACAAAGCGCCATCCGCAAGGAGTTGCGGTCCAAAAAACTGGTCAGTGCCGCTGCGCCCCACGTGCCGCCGCTGCAGGCCAAGATGGAAATCCGGGCTTACCGCGAACGGTCCTCCGGCAAAGAGGGTACCCGTGGCAATGGCAAAACACATAAAAGTGCGGCGCAGGCGCTGTGGGAGCATCTGGCCGCTGGCAAAACTGCAGGGACAATAGCGGCATGACGACCGCTATTCACACCCCACCCAACACCCTGACCATCACCCGCCCCGACGACTGGCATTTGCATGTGCGCGATGGCGCAGCATTGGCCACCGTAGTGCCGCACACCGCTGCCCAATTCGGGCGCGCCATCATCATGCCCAACCTGAAGCCGCCGGTCACCACGGCGGAGCAGGCACTGGCTTACGCGGCGCGCATACGCGCCGCAGTCCCCGCTGGTCTGCAATTTGAGCCGCTGATGACGCTCTATCTGACCGACAACCTGCCCGCTGACGAAATTCAACGCGCCCGGGACGCCGGAGTGGTCGCTGCCAAGCTGTACCCGGCTGGCGCCACCACCAACAGCGACGCCGGCGTGACGGACATGCGCAAGACCTACAAGACGCTGGAAGCCATGCAGCGCGCGGGTATGTTGCTGCTGGTGCACGGCGAGGTGACTTCGCCCGATATCGATTTGTTCGACCGCGAAGCCGTGTTCATCGACACCCAGTTGATTCCGCTGCGGCGCGACTTTCCCGAGTTGAAGATCGTGTTCGAGCACATCACCACCAAGGAAGCCGCACAGTACGTGCAGACTGCTGACCGCTTTACCGCCGCGACGCTGACCGCCCACCACTTGCTGTACAACCGCAACGCGATCTTTGTGGGAGGCATTCGGCCGCATTACTACTGCCTTCCCGTGCTCAAGCGCGAGACGCACCGTCTGGCTCTGGTGCAGGCTGCGACCAGCGGCAGCGCCAAGTTTTTCTTGGGCACCGACAGCGCTCCGCATGCTGCGCATCTGAAAGA
>CANFNO010000379.1 GCA_947447845.1 Burkholderiales bacterium
GCGTGGTCCTACACCCAGAGATTCTGCGGAGTGTGCACCACGGTGCACGCCATTACGTCGGTGCGCGCCGTCGAAAACGCGCTGCAACTGGAGATCCCGGTCAACGCACAGTTGATCCGCAACATCATCCAGTCCGCACATGCCGTTCAAGACCACATCGTTCACTTCTACCACCTGTCAGCACTCGACTGGGTGGATGTCACTTCGGCACTCAAGGCCGATCCTGTCACCACGGCAAAGCTTGCCGAGTCATTGTCTGACTGGCCATTGAACGGACCCCACGAGATGAAGGCCGTTCAGGAGCGGCTCAAGACTTTCGTAGGCAGTGGTCAACTCGGCCCCTTTGCCAGCGGCTTCTGGGGTCATCCGGCGATGAGGCTGCCACCTGATGTGAACCTCATGGCCGTGGCCCACTACATGCAAGCTCTGGACGTGCAAAACTTCGCCAACAAGATTGTTGCGATTCTGGGAGGTAAGAGCCCACACATTCAAAATGTGGCGGTAGGTGGTGTGTCCAACTCGGTCAGCCACGATGCACCTTCGGTCCTTAACATCGAACGGCTGATGCTGATCAAGGGCTTCATTGACAAGCTTTCGCAGTTCGTCAAATCCGTCTATCTGACAGATGTGCCAGCGGTCGGCGCCTTTTACCTTGACTGGACCAAATACGGCGGCGGCATCAACAACTACCTGTCGGTTCCGGATTGCCCGCAAGACAGCAAAGGCACCGTGTTCGATTTGCCGGGCGGCTATATCAACGGCGGCGACCTGAAGACCTATAAGCCGATCACTACTTTCAACGACGCCTATTTCCGCGACGGTGTGGCAGAAAGCTCCAAGCACTCCTGGTATACGGGCGATAAGGCCTTGCATCCATGGGTTGGTGAGACCGAACCCCAATACACCGACTTCCAGGAGAACGGAAAATATTCCTGGGTTAAGGCTCCCACCTTCTATGGCAAACGCGCCGAGGTCGGCCCGCTGGCAGATGTGCATATCGGCGTTGCTTCCGGCAACAAGCGCTATACCAAGTACCTGAATGAAGCCATTGGTACCATGAAGGCTGTGGGCAAGTTGTCTGATGTGCCGCTGATTGCGTTGCAGTCAACCATCGGACGCCATGCCGCACGGGCTGTGCGTTGTGCAGTGATGATCGACACTCTGAACGACCAGTGGGAAAAACTGGTGGCCAACATTGGCAAGGACCAAACCACCTTCAATGCACCCAGCTTCCCCAAAGGCGAAATCAAGGGTGTGGGCTTCCACCAGGCGCCGCGCGGCACGCTGTCGCACTGGGTCGTGATCGAAAACGGCAAGATCAAAAACTACCAGGCCGTGGTGCCAAGCACATGGAATGCGGGCCCGCGTGACGCGGACGAGCAGCCCGGCCCGTACGAAGCTTCGCTGATGAACAACCCCATTGCCGATCCGGACAAGCCACTGGAGGTGCTGCGCACGGTGCACTCCTTTGACCCATGCATCGCTTGCGCCATTCACATGTTCGACAACGAACAGCGCGAAATCGTTCAGGTCAAAGCTTTGTAATTCACTGCGGCAAGGCAAAACACCATGACGACAAGCGGCTTCAAAAACATCCTGGTCATCGGCATGGGCAACGTGCTGATGCAGGACGAAGGCATCGGCGTACGTGCGGTCGAAGAACTGGATTGCCGCTACGAACTGCCGGCGCATGTTCGCGTTGTCGATGGTGGCACCACCGGCATGGAACTGTTTGAGCCGATGCGCACGGCCGACTGCCTGATCATTGCCGACGCGGTCAATTTTGATCGGCCACCGGGTAGTCTGATTCGCATTGCCGATAAGGAAATAAACGCCTTCTTTCAGACCAAGATTTCCAACCATCAACTCGGACTCTCTGATTTGTTGGCCCTGCTGGCCATGCGCGGCGAGACACCGGAGCGTGTGGCCATCATCGGCATGGTTCCGTACGGGCTGGAAAACAAACTTGGCTTAAGCCCGCAGGCTGCCGCCGGTCTGGATGACATGGTGGAGATGCTGGTGCATGAACTGGCTTTGGTCGGCGTGACCGCATCAAAGCGCAGCGCCGTACGCATCGGGCATTGGCACCACCAGGCTGATCTGGAGGAGCAGGCGGCATGTGTTTAGGAACGCCCGTCCAGGTTGTGCAAAGCGGCGAGGTGATGTCCTTATGCCGTGGGCGCAATGGCGACGAAGACGTCAATATGCTGTTGATTGGTCAACAGCCGGTGGGTACCTGGGTGCTGTCCTTCCTGGGCTGGGCACGCGAAATTCTGGACGAACAACAAGCCATTGAAATCAACCTGGCGCTGGATGGCTTGCAAGAAATCATGGATGGCGCAGACACCATTGATGTGGACCATCACTTCCCTGGACTCGGCCAAACACTGGAAGAGGCCGGCCCATGACTGCATCTTCCTCCGAGCTTTTTGCGACGCGTGTAGCCAACGTGTTTGAGCGTATTCACCGTGAGCAGATGGCAGGCTTGCCCTTGCTGAATGATGCGCTCAGCGTAAAGACCCTGGGCTTCCAACAATTCGAAGGACGCATTCTGGGCCTGCTAATCACGCCCTGGATGATGAGCCTGTTGCTATTCCCCGGTGCGCAGGACGACTGGGAAACGCTGGCACTTGGAAGCAAGCAGGTGATCGCGTTTCCAAGCGGTAGCTACCGGTTCCTGGACAACAGAATTGACGAACTCGGCGTCTGCCAGATGTATTCTCTGCATTCACCGATGCACCGGTTTGGTAGCCAGGCAATGGCCATCGCCGAGGCCACGTCATTTATGGACAAACTGCTTGTCATTCCGCCAGAAGGCGTTCAACATGATCCGGTCGATGAGGAACTGCTTGGCAAAATATTGCGCGGAGAGAAGGTACCCGAGTTAGACAAGGATGGAAATTTCGAGCCACAACGACCATCCAGATTAAGTGAAAAAACCCTTAGCCCAACGGAGACACCCTAAATGAAAACTCTTAAGTCCCAAGCTATCGCAAGATTGGCTGCAACCGGTTTGCTGCTGTTGGCGGGTAGCGCGCAGGCGCACACCGGTCACGACACATCGAGTCTTACGTCCGGCCTGTTTCATCCCCTGGGGTTGGATCACATGCTGGCCATGCTGGCGGTCGGTTTGTGGTCGGTAAGAGTGCTGCCCGCACAACGCGCCTGGCAAGGCCCGGCCCTCTTTATGCTGGCACTGGTAGCAGGCGCAGCGATGGGCATGTTGGGTTTTCAGTTCGCCATGCTGGAGCAGTTGATTGCCCTGAGCGTGGTGCTATTCGGCGTCATGCTGATGATGAGTTTTCATCAGACTCCCACCGCGCTAGGACTGGGCGTGGTCGCCGTTTCGGCTTTGGCGCACGGCATGGCACACGGTGCTGAAGCACCAGCCAGTGGTTTCCTGGGCTATGCACTGGGCTTCCTGGCCACGACCACAGTGCTGCATTGCAGTGGTGTTGCCGCCGGCTTGGGTTTGCGCAAATACATGGCGCAAAAAGCGGGTGCGGTGGTCGTAACTCTGGGTTCAGTTCTGGGACTGACGGGCCTGTATCTCCTGAGCAATGCATGAACTCAGCCTTGCGGGTGGCATCCTGCGTGTGCTGGAGCAAACTCGCGAGCGCGATCCGTTTGAGCGCATCACCCAACTCCGCCTGGAAGTTGGCGTGCTGGCCGGTGTAGAAATCGAATCCCTGCGCTTTGCGCTCAGCTCCATAGCCGCCAATTCAATTTTGGACGGCGCCAGCATCGAGATTGACCAACCGCCCGGCATTGCCTGGTGCCCCCCTGCAGTCAGAGTGTGCTCATCACCTCCTGTCTGGATGCCTGCCCGCACTACGGCGTCTATCAGCTCCAACGTACTGGCGGCACTGAGATGGGGGTGGTGGACAAGCAGGTTGAATAGACACGCTTGACTTTCGTGCAACTGCTCCTGTTATTGTTGCGCGCCCTTTGGATACGCTACACATCTGCTCGCCCACCGACATGCCCAAGGCCTAGTTTGTAGCAATAGCTACACGCTCAAAAGCGACCATCCGTAAGCAACCAGCGAAGTCACCTTGTTGATGGGCAGTAGAGCCTTCAATATTGTGTCCACAACAACTCATTGTGGACACAATGCTAAAAGACTCAGATACCCCCAGGTACACA
>CANFNO010000380.1 GCA_947447845.1 Burkholderiales bacterium
CGCGCGCCGGTCACAAAGTAGGCATGCAAATCATGGGCAAAGCGATTGAGCTTGGCGATGACCTTCTTGTTTGCTCGAACCAGCGCGTTGTAGCCCAGCACTGCGGGAATGGCCACTGCCAGGCCCAGCGCCGTCATGATCAGCGCCTCGCCAATCGGCCCGGCCACCTTGTCGATGGTGGCTTGGCCTGCCATACCGATGGCCATCAACGCGTGGTAGATGCCCCATACCGTGCCGAAAAGTCCAACGAAAGGCGCGGTAGAACCGGCCGAGGCCAGTATCGCCAACCCCGACTGCATACGCGCGGTGCTGTCATCCACGCTGTTGCGCAGGCTGCGGGTAACCCAATCGCTGAAGTCAAAACTTTCATGCAACTCAGGCTGCTCATTTTTGGCGTCGGGCTGCAGATGGGCTGCGGCCTTTTTCCCCTCCAGCGCAAGCGCCAGAAACGGGCTATCGCCTTCGCCACCTAGCGCTTGAAGGCCTGCGGCCACATCTTTGGCGTGCCAAAAGGCCTCGGTGGCACTGGCCTGCACCCCGAGTCGCCGCAAATCCAGCAAACGAAACAGGATCACCAACCAAGAGGCCAGCGACATGGTCAGCAGAATCAGCAGCACGACCTTCGTGACACCGTCTCCTTGCGTCCATACATTGACCAACCCATACGAGGCATTCATTCGCACTTACTCCGTCAATTTGAAAGGCATAGACAGGTCGTACCACATCTCTTGCGGCACGCCCGCACGTTTGCCGGGTACAAAGGTCCAGCCTAACACCGCGTCACGCGCAGCACGGTCAAGCCGCTCGAAGCCGCTGGAGGCCTTTAGCTTCACATCCCGGGCTTTGCCGTCGGCGCCGACCAGTACAGACAGAAGCACCGTGCCTTGTTCGTTGCGGGCGATGCTCAAGTTCGGATATTTGGGCTTCGGGTTGTGCAGATAGTCGGCGTCGCTTGACGGCAGATCAACCTTCGGCGCGGGATTGGGCGCAGCTGGGCTGGGCGCAAGCACCACAGGCGCCGCTGCAGCAGGTGCAGTTGCATGGGCAGGTGCATGCGTCACGCCCACAGGCGCATTGGCAGAAGGTGTTGGATCTGCAATGGCCAGCGGCATGGGCGCGGGTGCAGGTGCAGGGGCAACAGGTGACACCGGGGGGGGCATCGACGCTGCTACAGGCGTCTTGATGCTGTGCTGCGGCTTGGGCAATACAGGGGGCGGTTTGTCCAGGGGCGCAGCCACTGGCGTGATGAACTCAACCGGGATGACAATTTCCTCGTCTAGCACCATCACCCGCCGAAGAAGGCCGGTTTGCAAGGCCCACAGCACCAACACGTGAAACAGCAGCACGCTGGCAACAGCAATGACTTTCTGGCGGTGAACGGGTGTGCTGTTTTGCATGGGATCGGCGATCCCATTTTCCACTATGGCGCGCCGCTAACGTGCGACCGCCGCAACCCGTTGCAATCTACCTCTTTAGCGGCCGACCTCGAAACCGATGATCAAGGCGCCTCAACGGTTACTTTGATCGAACCAAACCAGGCCGAAATTTGAGCGATTTCGGAGTCTGTCAGTTGTTTGGCAATCATGTTCATGACTTCGTTCTGACGCTTTCCACTGCGGTAATTTCGAAGCTGTTCACTCACATAAATTGCCTGCTGCCCAGCCAAGTTGGGGGCATTGGGAAGCGTGGAGACACCAATGCGGCCATGGCAAAGGGCACAGGCCACTTCTGCCTTCTCTCGACCCGCATCCACATCATTGGCAAAGCCGGGAATCGCACTGAACATCAGGAATAGAAAGAATAAGTACTTCATGGTCAATCTGTATAAAAAAAGGCGGGGCCCCTGATGGAGCCCCGCACGCGATCACAGCACAGGCGCGAAGCCCATGCCTCATCCCAAATTACTGGCCAGAGTAGCTGATGCGATAGATCGCGCCAGCGTAGTCGTCAGACACCAGGATGGAGCCGTCAGGCAAGTTGGCCACATCCACAGGGCGGGCCAAAGCGCGTCCTGTTTTCTTGTCCAGGAAACCTTCAGCAAACACTTCTGCCGGGCCCGCATTGCCGTCAGCCTTGATTGGCACAAAGTTGACCAGGTAGCCGCTCGGGGTGGTGCGATTCCAGGAACCATGGGATGCCACAAACAGACCGTTCTGGTACTTCGCTGGGAAAGCCGTGCCGGTGTAGTGTGTCAGGCCGAGTTGGGCCTGATGCGCCGGAAACTCAACTTGTGGGTAAATGGCGCCAGTGGGCTCCTTCATGTCTTTCAGGTCGGGTGCCGCGGGGGATCCAGCAACTTTGAAGTGACCGTTGTAGTAGGGGAAACCGAAGTGTTCGCCTGCCTTGGTCAGCTTGTTCAACTCGCCTGGAGGGATGTCATCACCAAGACCGTCAACTTGATTGTCGGTAGTCCAGATGTCACCCTTAGGTCCGATGGACAGGCCAGCAGGGTTGCGCATGCCTTTGGAGTAGACCGTGCGACCGGAGCCGTCCAGACCGTTGAAGCGCAGGACGCCACCAATGCCCAGTTCTTCAAACAGCGCAACTTTTTCAGCTGGCTGAACGTTGTAGGGCTGGCCCATGCTGACAAAGATCTTGCCGTCTGAAGCCACCTTGCAAACACGACCAGTGTGGTTGAAAGATTGCTCTTCAACGGGGATCAATTTGCCTTCAGGGACGACCACGCCGACAGCGACGTCCGGGCCTTCATAGAAATATTCGGCGGCTGGGAAATGCAGAATGCGATTCGACTCTGCAACGATCAGGAAACCGTCCTTCGTGAAGCAAACACCATTGGGATTAGCAAACTTGATCGATGGCGCAAAGGCCTTGACTTCAGTCGCCGCATCACCGTTGTTGCGGTTAGTAACAGCCCAGACATTGGTCTTGCGGGTGCCGACGAACAGCATGTTGGTGGAAGGGGCAACCGCCATGTAACGCGCATCAGGGACCACTGCGTACAGATCAATCTTGAATCCGTCTGGCAGCTTGACCTTTTTCAGGTTAGCGCGAATCGCGTCCGCGTTCTTCCCTTCCTGAGGAATGGAAGGGATAACCATGTTGGTTGCGGTATTGCCCATACGCTGGAGCGTCGACAGGTTGTCCTCTGCATAAGCAGTAGATGCCCCCAAGGCTGCAACAGCCAGTGCGAGTGAAGTAAGTTTGATCAGTTTCACAATTGTCCCTTTATATGGTTTGACAACGAATTTCAGATACCTTGGCCAAATGCGAATCATTCGCCAAGGACCGGATCAAATGTAAGAAACAGTTTCGGTAAAGATGGATCGGGTTAACCCGCGAAAAGTCTCCTGAGTGACCCAAAGCAGACGCATTTTTCTGCACAAGGACTTTTAATAAATTTCAAAGTGAGAAAAATTTCTGTCACAGACCAACATCCACGCCGGTTGCCGATGATCAGCGTCAAAATATATGTCGTCAAGGAGACATGAAAGCGATCATCAGGTCGCCAAACTCAACTCCAATTTTTATCATGCGACACGTATAAATGCTCACCAAATTCAAACCGACCCGATTGGTTCAATCGCTCACTCTGCTGGGACTCATCAGCGCATTTCCCGTCTCAGCCCAAACGCTGGGTGAGGTCGTGATATCAGCCTCGCGCAGCGAGCAAAGAAGCTTTGACGCCCCTGCCGCAGTACAAAGCGTGGGGCGCGACACGATCCAAAGCAGTGGCCCCCAGGTCAACCTGTCGGAGTCACTCAACCGCGTGCCCGGACTGACCATCCTCGACCGGCAAAACTACGCGCAGGACTTGCAGGTATCTATTCGTGGTTTTGGTGCACGCTCGGCGTTCGGCATTCGTGGCATCCGCCTGCTGATTGACGGCATCCCTGCCACAACGCCGGACGGCCAGGGTCAGGGTTCCTCGATCAGCCTGACCTCCACAGACCATATCGAAGTGCTGCGTGGTCCGATGGCGCTGTTGTACGGCAACTCCTCAGGCGGCGTGATCCAGGCATTCAGCAAAGCTGCGCCCAAGGAAGCCGAGGTGGGCTACCAGTATTACGTGGGCTCCTACGGTTTGCATCGCGCCGACTACCAGATTGGCGACACCGTGGGTACCGTCGGCATCGTGGCCGACTACAGCACCATGACCATCGACGGCTACCGTGCCAACAG
>CANFNO010000381.1 GCA_947447845.1 Burkholderiales bacterium
CAACTCCGATGCTGGATATTTCGAGGCTTACCAGCGCAAAAAAGTGAATCGCAGCAAATGACGCTTGATGAATGGGCGACCTATCTCGGCAAGCCTTGATCTCGCTCAGCGTCGGGTTGCAAGCGGCCTAGCACTTGTTCAGCCGCTACCTCGACGCCAGCGAGGTATCCATATTGCGGGGAGTCGTTCACCGGCGAAAGCATGAGCTTCCCATTTTCAATGTGACCTATAAAGCTCAAGTTGAAGGCAGGAATGCGCACCTGAAATATATTTTCCGGCCGCACATTGATCCGCTTCGAAACACGCTCCCTGTTTCCTGCCACGTTGGCTGCCTGCTTTGGAGCGCCGAAAGAAACCGCTTGCCACTGGCCGTTCTGCTTCTTCACCGTGATGGAAGATTGAACCGAACCCGCCACATGGACGGGATATATAACCAAGCCCGTTGGGCGCAAAAGACTCAGCGGATCCATATTTTCCTGCCACGTGCGAAGGGTGTCCAAGCCAATAATGAAGTCGCTCAGCGGCAAGGAAAGCTCGGCGCGTTTGGCATCGCCCGGGCTCGCGAAGCCGAGTGCTGCACTGTCTTTGCTGGCGAGTTCAACCAGCGTTGCAAGAGAGGCCTGCGCTATAGATTTGCTATCGCGCGCCTCTGCAGAGAGGTCGGCGCCTGCCGGTGCCTGAGCGAGGACCATGACGGGGAACAGCGCGATGGCGATGGCAATTAGTTTTGTTCGCATCTGTTTCTCCTAGGGATGCCGGATTTCATAGAAGTCGTCCCAGTGCGTGTGATCGCCCGCACTTTCAACATAGAAGTCATAGGTAATGAACTTGTGGTCTCCCACATTCGGCGGCCAGGGATCGCTCACCTCAACATAATTGACACCGGCAACCGTCCGGTATCCGTTGACCACCATCATGTGGCCACCGCCTCCTGACCAACCCCACGAAAACGCGATAGGGCGTGCACTGGCTGTTATCTCTTGCTGTAGTTGGCTCCAGGTCAAGGCTGTGGAGGATGTGCGCTTGAAGGTAAATCCATATTTGCCAAACTCCGGCCAGCCACCGCTTACGCAACTTGCGGGCGTGGGTGAATTGCAGCAATCACTTCGTCCGAATTCGTTATTCGCTTCCGTACATTGCTGAACAGGATGTCCCAAAAACTCCATCACCATTTGCCCGCTGGCGGCCCAGCACCACATGCCGGTTAACTGGGGGCGAAGTATCACGTCGAGATGTCCCTGGGCAAGCGGCGATGGGGCTGACACGGATCCAACAATCCATTTCTGGTTGTCGTTCTCTGTCATGCAATCCCAGGTTTGGACCTTGGTGCCACTGGTGGTTCCGCCGCCGCTGACATCAAGGCATTTGCCGCCTAGCCAAACAATTTTTCCAGGGAATTCGGTGTCCAGAGCCCAGCGCTGATTCTGGTTGCCAGTCTGGCAATCCCAGAGCTGCACGCGTGTGCCGTTACCCGTCGCGCCACCCGCAACGTCCAGGCACTTTTTCGTGCCTGACCAGACGATGGACCCGTCGTCGAACGTCCAGTCCTGGTTATGGTTTCCCGCTTGGCACTGCCACATCTGGATCTGTGTGCCGTTGGCCGTATTGCCGCCAGAGACATCGAGGCAATTTCCGCCGTGACCTAAAACCTCAGCAGCAATGGAGAGATGAGATGCAGCAATAGTGAGCACCCCGATCAGAGTGCGTAGACAGCGCTGTGCCAGTGGATTCATTTGACAATCCATTTTTGGTTATCGTTTCCAGCCATGCAGTCCCACACCTGAACTTTGGTACCGCTGACAGTTCCGCCACCGCTGACATCCAGGCATTTGCCACCAATCCAAACGATCTTTCCAGGGAAGGCCGGATTAAGAGACCATTTCTGGTTTGTGTTGTTTGCCTGGCAATCCCAAAGTTGCACGCGGGTTCCGTTTGCCGTCCCACCACCTGCAACGTCCAGGCACTTTTTCGTACCGGCCAAGACGATGTTGCCATTGTCAAAGGCCCACTGTTGGTTGACGTTCCCCGATTGGCATTGCCACATTTGAATGTTGTTGCCATTTGCCTTGCCACCTGCAGCGTCATCCAGACAATTGCCTCCACGACCGACCAGTGTTGCGGCACCAGACACCTTGATCATGGCAAGGCAAAAAATAGTGGCGAGAGTTCTTGTAATGCGTTTCATGCGGTTCTCCTTATCAAGTTTCAAATTCAGCAGTAGCCGCGTGATCAGACCGTGGCATAACTAATGCTATTTCCGCCCCGCATTAGCAGATTGATAATTCGCAATTTCGTGCACTGTCCTTGCACGGCCCCTTTCGTCGTCGCGCGACCCCACCCATGAGGCACAGGCCTGCCAGAAGCATTGCGTAAGTTTCAGGTTCCGGAATGCACAGTGTTGCTACATCCACCGAAACCAATTTTTGGCTAAGCTGATCAAATCCCCAAATGCCTCCCAACGAGTTAGCAAAGCGCAATGCTTTCAAGTCGATCAACTCGGAAGCCGGTTGTGGCGATATGAAAAAGGTGTACTGAAAGGTACGGTTGTCCGGGCGAAATACGTTCGAGAATGTTCCGTTTGCGCTGGAGATGGGTTGAGGGTTGTTCCATATCGGTGTTACCACGGGTCCGCCCGTTGGGTTATCAAGGGGAAATGGTTCGGCGAACGTCAGTGTGAGAAGACCGTATTTGTCTTTGGCAAGATTCTGCTCGTTCAGCATATCGATGACGCCATTGCTGTAGGTTCCCTGCAAAATGTTCAAACCACCCACGCTTTTAAAAGAAGAGCAGACGTCAAAAGTCGACGCGAAGTTGCAGGTACTGCTTGCCAGCGCAAGCTCAAATTGAGGGGTTCCCAGGTTCGCAAACTCCACTGGCGTAATCGTGTCGGCGGTTGCCGCACCAGATAGAAACAAGCCGACCAAAATACCTAGAGCGGCGTGCACACACCGTAAACTCGCGCTTGAGAAAATATCGATCGGAGTGGTAGACATGGCATTCCTTAGAAATATAAATAGGGATAGTGGTATTTGCCGAACCATCCTTGCCCTCGATCAAAGCACCCCTGCGATGAGACCGTGGCATGGCTCATGCTATTTCTGCCTCGTATTAGCAGATTGATAATTCGCAATTTCGTGTACTGTCCTTGCACGGCCCCTTAGGTGCCGGGCTGCAAACGAGCACAGGCAAAAAAAATGGCCACTTCGAAAGTGGCCATGTAAAAACCCCGAAGGGCTGATTGGATTCCTGGTTCAGACCTCGCTCGGATGCTGCACTTCCCAAGGCGGAGTCCAGTTACCTGCGACACGCAAGTTGATACCTGCATCATCTTCAATCACCTTGCACACGGTCATCTCGCCACCGCCATCGCCGTAGCGCTCACGCGCCTCTTTGAAGCGCGCATGGGTGGCTTGCGTCATCTCGTGGCGAATGCCGGTTTGCTGCATCAGATCATCGATTAGCCCCAGATCTTTCAGGCACAACTCCAGCCTGAAGGATGGGTCGTAGTGGCCGGCAAAAATCGAAGGCACATCGTGCTGCATGACGAAGCTCTCGGCTGCGCCGCCTTTCATCGCGGCCCACCAGACATCAGGCTCCAGCCCCGCAACCTTGGCGGCCACCATGGCCTCACCAATGGCTGCGGCATGCACCAGCCAGAGTTGGTTGTTGACCAACTTGGCCACGTATCCATTACCGTACCGGCCCACGCGACGGATCTCACCCACCACCTGCAGCACCGGTGTGACATGCGCCACTGCCGAGTCCGTGCCACCGACAAACAAGATCATGTCGCCACGTATCGCCGAGTCGATTGAGCCGGTCACCGGCGAGTCCACCGGCATACCGCCCGCAGCTTCGAAGTCCGCGCTGAGCTCACGCATCAGTTTGGGCGCACTGGTGGTCATGTCCACCCATGCCTTACCTTTGCAGGAGGTCGCTAGCAGGCCTTGGGGGCCACGCAGCACGTCTTCGATTTGCTTGGGGCCAAACACCATGGTGAAGACGATGTCCACCTGGTCCAGCACCGCAGCAGGCGTGTCGGCCCAGATGGCTCCTTGCGCGATTAGTTTGTTGCCCGCATCGCGGTTGATATCGTGCACCACCAGCGCATAGCCCGCTCGCTGGA
>CANFNO010000382.1 GCA_947447845.1 Burkholderiales bacterium
ATGTTCGAAGAACTCAGCGTGGCTGAGAATATTTTTGTCGGCCGCCATTTGATGCGCGGCCCGTTTGTGAACTGGTCGGCCATGAACGCGCAGGCCCAGACGGTGCTCACCAACATCGGTGCGCGCTTTACCGCCACCACCTTGGTCAAAGACCTGAGCCTGGCCGAACGCCATCTGGTGGAGATCGCCCGCGCGCTGTCGCAGAAGGCGCTGGTGGTGATTCTGGATGAGCCCACCGCCGCGCTGTCGCAGGCCGAGATCCGCGACTTCTATGGCATCGTGCGCAAGCTGCGCGACCAGGGTGTGGGCGTGATTTTCATCACCCACAAGTTCGATGAAATTTTTGCTGTGGCCGATCGCTATCTGGTGCTGCGCGATGGTGCTGCCGTGGGCACCGGACTGATTGCCGAAGCCACCGAACATGAACTGGTGCGCCTGATGGCGGGCCGTGAGATTGACCAGATTTATCCGCACATCGATTCTGTGCCCGGGGCAGAAGTGCTGACGGTCAAAAACCTGTCGCACCCCACCGAATTCAGTGGCCTGCATTTCAATTTGCACCGGGGCGAGATTCTGGGTTTTTACGGCCTGGTGGGTTCCGGGCGCAGCGAGGCCATGCTGGCGATCATGGGCCTGAACCCGCAGGCCACTGGCGACTTCACGGTGCTGGGCCGCAAGCTCGATGCCAAGCGCCCCGGCGATGCCATCGCCTCAGGCATTGCCTATGTGCCCGAAGAGCGGCAGCGCCAGGGTGGCATTCTGAGCTTCTCGGTGCAGGACAACATCAGCCTGGCGGGCCTTTCGCGCTTTGCCACCGGGCCCTGGTTGTCGGCCATGAAAGAGTCGGCCTTGTGCCAGCGCATGACCGAGCGTCTGCGCATCAAAACCGAGTCGCCCCAGACCCTGATGTCCGGCCTGTCGGGAGGAAACCAACAGAAGGTTGTGATTGCCAAGTGGCTGGGCCTGGACCCGAAAATTGTGATTCTGGATGAACCCACCAAGGGCATTGACGTGGGCGCCAAGCAAGCCGTTTATCACCTGATTGCCGAGATGGTGAAAGAGGGGCTGGCGGTGATTCTGATTTCCTCTGAGTTGCCCGAAGTGATGCACCTGGCGCACCGCGTCATCGTCATGCGGCGCGGCTTGCAGGTGGCAGAGTTTGCCAAAGCAGACCTGCACGCCGAGGCGATTGTGGCTGCGGCGTCGGGGCTGGACGGTTCCAGCGCCCATGCGCAGCAGCAAGCCGAAGAGGTGGCGGCATGAAGAACAAATTGACGATTCGCCGCGAGTGGCTTTTGCTGGCCATCATCGTGGTCATCGCCTTGGCTGTGGGAGCCCGCGCACCCGTGTTCCTGACCTGGCGCAACAGCATGGACGTTGCCAACGACTCGGCCATTCTGGCGATTCTGGTGATGGGGCAGATGCTGGTGCTGCTGACACGTGGCATTGATCTGTCGGTGGCGTCGAACCTGGCGCTTACCGGCATGGCCTGCGCGCTGGTTGGCAAGGCCTTTCCGGGCGTGAGCATCGGGGTGTTGATTGCGCTGGCACTGGCTGTCGGCGCGCTCCTGGGCAGCATCAATGGCTGGCTGATCACCGGCTTCAATTTGCCGCCGATTGTGGTGACGCTGGGCACGCTATCGGCCTACCGGGGCGCCATCTTTGTCGCCAGCAAGGGGGCCTGGATTTCGGACCAGGACATTCATCTGGCCATCAAGGGCTTGCCGCGCGAGGTCTGGTTGGGTCTGCCGGCGCTGGTGTGGTTTGCGTTGGTGGTGCTGGCCTTGGCTGCGGTGTTTTTGAATCTGCGCAAGGAAGGCCGTGAGATTTATGCCTTGGGCGGCAACCCCCATGCAGCCACGTATGTGGGCATACGGGTTCCCTCGCGTTTGCGTCTGGTCTACACACTGTCGGGCATGCTGGCCGGTTTGGCGGGCTTGCTGTGGGTGGGCCGCTATTCGATTGCCTATACCGAGCTGGCTGCTGGCTACGAATTGACCGTGGTGGCGGCCTGCGTCATCGGCGGCGTCAGCATCGGTGGCGGTGTCGGCACGGTGCTGGGTGCTTCGCTGGGTGTGTTGTTCATCGGCGTGGTCAACGGGGCTTTGCCGGTGATACAGGTTTCGCCGTTCTGGCAGCAGGCCATCTCGGGTGCGGTAATCCTCATTTCGGTGGCAGTGAACGCGCGCTCTGAGCGGCGCGCCGGACGCCAGATTCTGGAACGTCAGGGAGCGGCCGCATGAGAGCCTGGAACACTTGGGAACGCGTGCTGCTGGCACTGCTGGTTTTGCTAATGGTCGTGTTTGCCATCAGCCAACCCGGCTTTATGAGCGCGGACACGCTGGCGGACAGCACCTTCAACTTCAGCGAGAAGGGCCTGTTGGCACTGGCCATTGCCCTCTTGATCGTGTGCGGCGAAATTGACTTGTCCATCGCCGCCACGCTGGCACTCAGTTCGCTGGCCATGGGCTATGCCATGCGCGCAGGCTTTGGGCCGTGGGGCATTGGCGCGGCGGCGTTGCTCACCGGCTGTGTGGCCGGAGCAGTGAACGGCTTGCTGGTCACGCGCTACAAGCTGCCGTCGATTGTGGTGACGATTGGCACACTCTCGCTGTACCGCGGCCTGGCTCTGGTGGTGCTGGGTGACCAATCGATCTCAGGCTATCCCGAAGTGTTCTCTACGCTGGGCAACTCTTACCTGGGGGAAGTGATCGGCGTGAAGTGGCTGGTCGTGCCTATTGAGTTTGTGCTGCTGGTCATTGCTGCGGTGGCCGTGGGTCTGTTCCTGCACCGCACCATCATGGGCCGCCGCATTTACGCCATCGGCTCCAATCCAATCGCTGCGCGCTTCTCCGGCATTGAGGCCGACCGCTATCGCTTTGCGCTGTTTGTGTTTGCCGGGCTGATGGCCGCTGTGGCCGCCATTTTGCTGACCGGTCGCATTGGCAGCACGCGCCCCAATATCGCGATGGGCTGGGAGCTGGACGCCATCACCATGGTGATTCTGGGCGGCGTGGCGATTGAAGGTGGGCGCGGCAGTATTGTGGGCACCATGCTGGCCGTGTTGCTGCTGGGCCTGTTCACTTTTGGCATGGGTATGGCGAACGTCACCGGCATCGTGATGTCGATGGTGATCGGCATTCTGCTGATCGTCTCCATGGTCTTGCCGCGCCTGCTCAAACGCAAAGGAGTGCACGCATGACTTCCAACACCGCGACTGAAAAAATCGCCTTTCGCATGTTTCTGTACCCCGGCCAAGTGGCCGAGTACAAACGCCGCCATGACGCAATCTGGCCCGAGCTCAGCGCACTGCTGAAAGACGCCGGGGTCAGCGACTACAGCATCTATCTCGACGAGGAGCACCATGTGCTGTTCGCCACGCTGCGTCGCCGCCTGGACCACACCATGGGCGCTCTGCCGCAGCACCCGCTGATGAAAAAGTGGTGGGCCTATATGGGCGACATCATGCGCGGCAACCCCGATGGCTCGCCCGTGGTGGAGCCGCTGCCCTGCATGTTCCACCTGGACTAGACACGTTTGATGACGGATACAAAACTCGACCTGACCCTGGTCATCGACATCGGCAAGAGCAACGCCAAGCTGCTGTTGCTGGACGATAGTGGCGCGGTGATTGAGAGCCACAGCCGCGCCAACGCCAGCGTGACCAGTCCGCTGGGCTATGCAGCACTGGACGTGCACGGCTTGCAGGCCTGGATGCAGTCCACGCTGCGTGCGTCAGCCCATGCGCAGCGTTGCGGCCATGCCATCACCTCCACCCATGGCGCCGCCTTTGTCGCGCTGGGTGAAGAAGGCCTGGCCTGGGAGCCGCTGGACTATGAGTTTGAAGCCGTGGCCCTGACCGGTGCGGCCGATACCGCCTTTCGTGCCGCCAGTGACGACTTTCGCCAGACCCTGTCGCCCGACTTGCCCTCTGGGCTGAATGCCGCGCGACAACTCCACTGGATGCAGAACACCCAGCCTGATGCCTGGCGCCGCACGCGCACGCTGTTGCCCTATCCGCAATATTGGGCGTGGCAGCTCAGCGGCGTGGCCTGTAGCGAAGTGTCATCTCTGGGCTGCCACACGCATTTGTGGAGCCCGGTGGCGCAAGGCTTTTCCAGCC
>CANFNO010000383.1 GCA_947447845.1 Burkholderiales bacterium
CGCCACGCTGACCACCTTCATTGCCTTTGATTACGGCGAAAAACGGACCGGTATGGCCGTCGGCAACCGTCTGTTTGGCACAGCGCAGCCACAGGGCTCCATCCAGGCGCAAGGCGACGCCCGTTTTGCGCTGATCGAGAAGGTCATTAAAGAGTGGCAGCCTGATGCCATCGTCATCGGCGTGCCCTACCACCCGGACGGTGCCGCGCACGAAAACACCACACGCGCCAAGAAGTTTGGCCGCCAATTGCATGGCCGCTTCAAGCTGCCGGTTTTTGAAGTAGACGAGCGCTACAGCACCACCGAAGCCTTGTCCAATGGCGCCAAGGATGCCGATGCCGCGTCGGCGTGCATCATTCTGGAACAGTTTTTAAGGGGTCTTTAATGGGTCAAGACAACCGCATGGGCGATGTACATGCCGCGACAGGCGTGGGCGCCTTGTTTCTGGATGCAGAAGCCTTGTACAAAGAGTTGCTGCGTGGCGTGGCAATGCTGTGCCAGGCGGATACCAAGCTGGTGGGCATTACTTCAGGGGGAGCCTGGCTGGTGGAGCGCTTGCAGCGCGACCTCAATCTGCCAGGCAAGCCCGGCGTCATTTCCTCGGCCATGCACCGCGACGACTTTGCCAAGCGCGGTCTGGCCAATAGTGCGCAGACACAATTGCCGTTTGATGTAAACGGAGCGCACATCCTGATCCTGGACGATGTGCTCTACACCGGACGCACCCTGCGTGCAGTGATCAATGAACTGTTTGACTATGGCCGTCCGGCCAGCGTGAAATTGGCGGTGCTGGTGGACCGTGGCGGGCGCGAACTGCCGGTGCAGGCAGACTTTGCTGCCGCACGCGTGGCGCTGGGCGAGCAGCAGTCGCTGGCCTTAGCACGCAGCGAGTCCGGCGTCTTCAGCTTTGAAGTGAAAGGCGTCTAGCCGTGTTGTACAAACGAAACCCCCAACTCAACAAGAACGGCGAGCTGATACACCTGCTGTCGGTGGAGGGGCTGTCCAAGGACATCCTGACCCACATTCTGGATACCGCCACCAACTTTGTGTCGGTCAACGACCGTGAGGTGAAGAAGGTGCCTTTGTTGCGCGGCAAAAGCGTATTCAACCTGTTTTTTGAGAACAGCACCCGCACCCGCACCACTTTCGAAATCGCAGCCAAGCGCCTGTCTGCGGACGTGATCAACCTGGACATCGCGCGCTCCAGTGCTGCCAAGGGCGAGTCTCTGTTGGACACGATTGCCAACCTGAGCGCCATGGCCGCCGACCTGTTTGTGGTGCGCCACAGCGAGTCCGGTGCACCCTATCTGATTGCCCAGCATGTGGCACCGCATGTGCACGTGATCAATGCCGGTGACGGTCGCCACGCGCACCCGACTCAGGGTCTGCTGGACATGTACACCATCCGGCACTACAAGAAGGACTTTGCCAACCTGACGGTCGCCATCGTCGGCGACGTGCTGCACTCGCGCGTGGCCCGCTCTGACATCCATGCGCTCACCACGCTGGGCTGTGCCGAGGTGCGTGTGGTCGGACCCAAGACACTGGTGCCATCGGATATGGCGCAAATGGGGGTGCGCGTCTGCCACACCCTGGAAGAAGGCATCAAGGATTGCGATGTGGTCATCATGCTGCGTCTGCAAAACGAACGCATGAGCGGTGCGCTCCTGCCCAGCACGCACGAATTTTTTAAAAGCTTTGGCCTGACGCCCGAGACCTTGCAACTGGCCAAGCCCGATGCCATCGTGATGCACCCGGGGCCTATCAACCGTGGTGTGGAAATTGACTCGGCGGTGGTGGATGGCCGGCAAAGCGTGATCTTGTCGCAAGTGACTTTTGGCATTGCCGTGCGCATGGCCGTGATGAGCATCGTGGCGGGGAATGAAGCATGAGCAACAAGGAAACAATGAGCGCCGCCGGGCCGTCCCAAGGCGCGAAGGCCCCCTTGGGGGGCAGCGAAGTACGCGTAGCGACGAGCGTGGGGGCTACGTCCTCAGCCTTTTGGAGCACCGGCATTGAGCAACTCAAGGCTTATGTGCCGGGCGAGCAGCCGCAGAGCGATGGCTGGATCAAACTCAACACCAATGAGATGCCGTACCCCCCGTCGCTGCGCGCCTTGCAGGCCATACGCGATGTGGTCAACGAGAAACTGCGCCTCTACCCCGACCCGAACGGCAGCGCGCTCAAAGCCGCTATCGCCACCCAATACGGCCTGAGTCCGGCGCACGTTTTTCTGGGCAATGGCTCGGACGAAGTGCTGGGCCACGTCTTCATGGGCCTGCTCAAGCACGACAAGCCCATTCTGTACCCCGACATCAGTTACAGCTTCTATCCGGTGTGGTGTGGTCTGTATGGCATTGCCTACACGCAAGTGCCGCTGAACGACCGCTTTGAAGTGGATGTGAATGACTACATGCGGCCCAACGGCGGCATCATCATTCCCAACCCCAATGCGCCCACCGGTATCGCTTTGTCGCTGGTCAAGCTGCGTGCAATGCTGGAGGCCAACCGCACTTCGGTGGTGGTGATAGACGAGGCCTATGTGGACTTTGGCGCACAAAGCGCTGTCCAGCTCATTCCTGAATTTGACAACCTGCTGGTGGTGCACACCCTGTCCAAGTCGCGTGCACTGGCGGGCTTGCGTGTGGGTTACGCCATGGGCCACCCGGCCCTGATCGAAGCGCTGGCGCGTGTCAAGGACAGCTTCAACTCCTACCCGATGGACCGACTGGCCCTGGCCGGCGCGCAGGCTGCCATCGAAGACCACAGCTACTTCGAAAAGATTACACAGGCTGTGATCCAGAGCCGCGACTGGCTGGTGGCCGAGCTGACCCAACTCGGTTTTGAGACGCTGCCGTCCAGCGCAAATTTTGTCTTCACCCATCATCCGCAGCACCCGGCTTCCTGGCTGCTGGCGCAATTGCGTGAACGGCATATTCTGGTGCGCCACTTTGCCAAACCGCGCATTGACGGGCATCTGCGTATTTCGATTGGTACCCCGCAGGAATGCGAGACACTGGTTGCCGCCTTGCAGCAGATCGTGTCTGCCAACCATGACTACACCGTAGAGGCTTCCGCATGACTATTTTGATACAGGGCGGCCGCGTCATCGACCCCGCCAGTGGCTTTGACGCCGTGGCTGATGTCGCCATTGCCGACGGAAAAGTTTTCGCCATTGGCGCTGTGCCCGAAGGCTTTACTGCGGACACAACCCTCGATGCGACGGGTTGCGTAGTAGCACCTGGCCTGGTGGATCTCTCGGTG
The DNA here is from genome assembly GCA_947447845.1 of Burkholderiales bacterium. The sequence continues at coordinate 3,265 of CANFNO010000383.1, forward strand.
CGTTTGGGCGGCTCGCTTGCCTCCGAACTGGCCGCAGCCGTGGCCGGCGGAGTGACCAGCGTGGTCTGTCCGCCCGACACCGAACCCGTGCTGGATGTGCCGGGCCTGGTGGAAATGCTGCACTACCGCTCCGAGCTGCTCAAGCTGGCGCGTGTGTTCCCCCTGGGGGCCCTTACGCGCAAGCTCGAAGGTGAAGTGCTGGCCGAAATGGTCGGGCTGACCGAGGCAGGTTGCATCGGTTTTAGTCAGGCCGAAGTGCCCCTGGTCAACACCCAGGTGCTGCAGCGTGCCCTGCAATACGCCAGCACCTTTGGTTACTCGGTCTGGCTGCGCCCGCAAGAGTTGCACTTGGGCAAAGGGGTTGCCGCCAGTGGTCCGCTGGCCACCCGCATGGGCTTGAGCGGTGTGCCGGTGGCAGCCGAAACCATCGCCTTGCACACTATTTTCGAGTTGGTGCGTGCCACCAAAGCCCGCGTGCATTTGTGCCGCATCAGCAGCGTTGCCGGCGTTGAGTTGGTGCGCCAGGCCAAGGCTGAGGGTCTGCCCGTTACCTGTGATGTCAGCATCAACTCCCTGCACTTGACGGATCTGGACATTGGCTTCTTTGACAGCCGCATGCGCTTAACCCCGGTGCTGCGTCAGCAGCGAGATCGCGACGCCCTGCGCGCCGCCTTGGCCGATGGCACCATCGACGCACTGGTGTCTGACCACACGCCAGTGGATGAAGATGCCAAGGCCTTGCCCTTTGCCGAGAGTGAGCCTGGCGCCACAGGCTTGGAACTGCTGCTGAGCCTCACCCTGAAGTGGGCGCAGGACAGTGGCGTCAAGCTGTCAGACGCGCTGGCCACGA
>CANFNO010000384.1 GCA_947447845.1 Burkholderiales bacterium
AAAAAGGACTCGTCCATGCGGGTGGCAGTGCAGCAGGTCAAAGATGGCGCGGCCCAGGCGGCAGTTTCTGCAGGCAATACCGGCGCGCTCATGGCGATTTCGCGCTATGTACTCAAAACCCTGGATGGCATTGAGCGCCCGGCCATCGCTGGGCAGATTCCCAATTCGACCGGCGGTGCAACAACGGTTCTGGATCTGGGTGCCAATGTGGATTGCACAGCAGAACACCTACTCCAATTTGCCATGATGGGCTCAGCCCTGGTGTCCGTGCTGAAGGATGATGAAACGCCCTCGGTCGGTCTTCTCAATATTGGCGAAGAAGCCATTAAGGGCAATGAAGTCATTAAAAGAGCAGGTGAACTGCTGCGCGCCGCAGGTAAGGCCGGCGATTTGAACTTTTATGGCAATGTGGAAGGCAACGACATTTTTAAGGGCGTGGTCGATATCGTGGTCTGTGATGGCTTTGTTGGTAACGTTGCGCTCAAGACCAGCGAAGGCTTGGCGTCCATGATTTCGACTTTCCTCAAAGCTGAGTTTTCACGCAACATCTTCACGAAATTTTCCGCATTGGTTGCCTATTCGGTTCTAAGTGCGATCAAAAGGCGTTTTGATCACCGTCGCTATAACGGAGCGGCCTTGTTGGGTTTGCGTGGGTTGGTGTTTAAAAGCCACGGTTCTGCCGACGTACTGGCTTTCGGGAACGCGTTGAACCGCGCGTATGATGCAGCCCGAAACAACTTGTTGGAACGCGTTCAGATACGCATTGCCAAGGCAAAGCCACTATTGGTCGAGCCCGCTGATGTGGTGATTTGAGCAAGTGCCTCCCCAAAAAACCATGAGCCGTTACTCTCGCATCACAGGCACAGGCAGTTATCTGCCGCCCCGCCGTCTGACCAATGCCGACCTGGTGGCCGAGTTGGCAGCGGCCGGCGTTGAATCGTCCGACGATTGGATCGTGGAGCGCACCGGAATTCGAGCCCGCCACTTTGCCGACGAGGGCATGTTTAGCAGCGATCTGGCCGTGGTGGCTGCGAAAAACGCATTGGATGCTGCCGGAATCACGGCGCAGGACATCGATCTGATCATCGTGGCCACGAGCACGCCGGACATGGTGTTTCCTTCAACGGCTTGCATTGTGCAGAACAAATTGGGTGCTGCCGGTGGTGCGGCGTTTGACCTGCAGGCTGTCTGCTGTGGCTTTGTCTACGCCCTCAGTGTGGCCGACTCCATGATCAAGACAGGTGCTGCCAACAAGGCACTGGTGATTGGTGCAGAGGTGTTCTCGCGGATTCTGGACTTTACTGACCGCACTACCTGCGTGCTGTTTGGCGACGGTGCTGGCGCAGTTGTATTGGAAGCATCAGATACGCCCGGGATTTTGGCCAGCGATCTGCATGCCGATGGCAAGCACGTTGGTATTCTGTGCGTGCCCGGCCACGTATCCGGTGGCAAGGTGATGGGCGATCCGTTGTTGAAAATGGACGGCCAGGCAGTGTTCAAACTGGCGGTCGGTGTGCTGGAAGATGCGGCACGCGCAGCCCTTGCAAAGGCCGAACTCACTGCTGCCGACATCGACTGGCTGATCCCCCATCAGGCCAATATCCGCATCATGCAAAGCACGGCTCGCAAACTAAAGCTGCCGATGGAGAAGGTCGTGGTCACTGTCGATCAGCACGGCAACACTTCGGCCGCTTCCATTCCCTTGGCGCTCGATACGGCCGTCCGTGCCGGTCAGGTCAAGCCTGGCCAGACGCTGATGCTCGAAGGCGTGGGTGGCGGTTTCACCTGGGGTGCGGTGGTTTTGAAGTTCTAGTCCGGCCGGTCAATTCCCGATCTTGCACGGGCTCTCACTAGGAAGTTGCCATGAAAAAATTTGCATTTGTGTTCCCGGGTCAAGGCTCGCAATCCGTTGGCATGCTGGATGGCTGGGGTGATCATCCAGTAGTGGCTCAGGCCCTACAGGAAGCCTCGGATGCCCTTGGTGAAGATATCGCCAAGTTGATTAAAGAAGGCCCCAAAGAGACCCTGGCGCTGACCACCAATACCCAGCCCGTGATGTTGGTCGCCGCCGTTGCCGCTTACCGCGTGTGGATGGCTGAAGTGGGTGTCCGGCCGGACGCCGTGGCCGGACATTCGTTGGGAGAATATTCGGCACTGGTCGCGGCAAATGTATTGACTCTGGCGCAAGCCACACCGCTGGTTCGCCTGCGTGCGCAGGCCATGCAAGAAGCGGTGCCTGTAGGCACGGGTGCCATGGCAGCCATTCTGGGCATGGATGCAGCACGGGTGGCTGCTGGTTGCTTAGAGGTGACGCAATCTTTTGGTGCTGGCTCACTGGAGTCCGTGCAGGCGGCAAACTTCAATGATCCCGCACAAACGGTCATTTCTGGTAGCAAGGCTGCGGTGGAAAAGGCTTGCGAGTTGCTCAAGGCCAATGGAGCCAAGCGCGCGTTGCCGTTGCCGGTGTCGGCACCTTTTCACTCCAGCCTGATGAAGCCTGCTGCCGAGAAGTTGCTTGTGCGCTTGGCCGAGCTCGACTTTGCTGCGCCACAGATCACGCTGATCAATAACGTTGATGTTGCAGTGCAAACGGACGCTCCTGCGATTCGTGATGCCTTGTATCGACAGGCTTTTGGACCCGTGCGATGGGTCGAATGTGTGCAGGCCATCAAGGCTATGGGCATCACAAATCTGGTGGAGTGTGGCCCCGGCAAAGTGCTTGCCGGCATGGTCAAGCGTATCGATGCAGAGATGACCGGATCGGCCCTTTACGACCCGGCAACATTGGAAGAAGTCAAGGGAGTGTTGGCATGAGCGAAGTTCAATTTGCAGGGCAGGTTGCCTTGGTTACCGGCGCATCGCGCGGCATTGGCGCAGCTATTGCCTTGGAACTGGCCCGTCAGGGTCTAAAGGTAGTTGGTACGGCTACAACCGATGCCGGTGCGGCCAAGATCCGTGAAGCTTTGACGGGATTCGACGGTTGCGATGGGCGTACCCTGGATGTGACCGATGGCCCTGCAGCAGAGGCTTTGGTGGATGCCGTTGCCAAGGAATACGGTGGACTGCAGGTGTTGGTGAATAACGCAGGCATTACCCGCGACACACTGGCCATGCGCATGAAGGATGATGACTGGGACGCCGTTTTGGACACGAACCTCAAGGGTGTCTTCCGCATGAGCCGCGCTGTGATGCGCACCATGATGAAGCAGCGCTATGGCCGCATTGTCAGCATCACTTCCGTGGTCGGCGCATCCGGTAACCCCGGTCAGGCAAACTATGCGGCAGCCAAGGCCGGGGTGGCTGGCATGACGCGCGCATTGGCGCGGGAACTGGGCTCACGTCACATTACCGTTAACTGCGTTGCTCCCGGGTTTATTGACACAGATATGACCGCTGGCCTGGGCGAAGACCAGCACAAGGCCCTGTTGGGACAGATTCCCCTGGGTCACCTGGGTAAGCCCTCCGACATCGCCCATGCGGTGTGTTACCTTGCGTCTCCGCAAGCCGCGTATGTCACAGGTCAAGAATTGCACGTCAACGGCGGCATGTACATGTAGACTATGAAAAATGCCGATTCATCCGTTCGGCAGCCCTGTTGGGGAATGTATCCCCAGCGAGGGTAAAATCTCGGATTCTTAACAACTCTTAGAGTGAACACATGAGCGATATCGAAGTACGCGTCAAAAAAATTATTGCCGAGCAACTCGGTGTTGAAGAGTCGCAAGTCACCAATGAAAAAGCCTTCGTGGCCGATCTGGGTGCTGACTCGCTGGACACTGTGGAGTTGGTGATGGCTTTAGAAGACGAGTTCGGAATTGAAATTCCAGACGAAGACGCTGAAAAAATCACGACTGTGCAAAACGCAATCGATTACGCAAATACGCATAAGAAGGCCTGATAAGGTTTTCTCGCGGGCGTTGCCAAATGGGCCTGCAGGTCTGAGCGAACTATTCGTCAGGCAGTCAGGCCCATTTCATTTTCGCCTTCCGCCTACCGACAAGTCGGTATTTCTTTGACGAACTGCTTAAACTGAAATCCTATGTCCCGTCGTCGTGTTGTTGTCACTGGTTTGGGATGTGTCAGTCCCGTCGGTAATACGGTCCCTGAGACT
>CANFNO010000385.1 GCA_947447845.1 Burkholderiales bacterium
AGTGCCACCGCCGACATCACACCCAAGCTGCTCACGGTGACCGGTGTGGGCGCGCAGGACAAGGTCTACGACGGCACCACCACCGCCACCCGGTTGCTGAGCGGCACACCCGCATTGAGCGGCAGCATCGTCAGTGGAGATGACTTCACGGTAAACCTCTCCAATGTCAACGTGGCCTTTACCGACAAAAACGCGGGCACGGCCAAGGCGCTGGTGGTAAGCGGTGCCAGCATGGGCGGCGCGGATGCGGGCAACTACCGCGTGACCATCCCCAACGCCACGGCAAACATCAGCCAGCGCGACCTGCATTTCGCGGCGCAAGACAAGGTCTATGACGGCACCGTCACGGCCACGGTGCAGGATGACCACATCAGCGGCGACACCCTCAGCGTCTCGGCCACGGGCGCATTCGTAGACAAGAACGCAGGCATCAACAAGTCCGTCACCCTGTCTGGCCTCAGTGTGAGCGGCGCCGACGCACCCAACTATGCGTACGCCACGTCGAATATTTCCACCACCGCCACCATTACCGCCAAAGCCATTGATGCGGTGGGCACCAAGGTGTATGACGGCAGCACCGCCATACCGACGGCCAGCTTGGGTTTCAGCGGGGTGGTGACAGGCGATGTGCTGGGGCTCAATGGCACGGTGGCCATGGTCGACAAAAACGTGGGCACCAACAAACCGATCAACGGCGCCTTGCTGCTCAGCGGTGCGGATGCCCAAAACTACAGCCTGAGCAGCCTGCAGTACGCCGTCACGCCCAAGACACTGAGCGTGTCCGGCCTGACCGCTGCCAACAAAGTCTATGACGGCACCACCAGCGCCAGCGCAGCCGGCACCCCCAGCATCGGTCTGGAACTCATCACCGGCGACCAAGTCACTGCCGACCTGAGCGCCATTCAATTTGCCTTCCTGGACAAAAATGCGGGCATAGGCAAGACCGTGCGCGTCACCGGCAACGTGCTCAGCGGCACCGATGCCGCCAACTACCAGACCGTGCTGAGTGCCACCGCCGACATCACGCCCAAGCTGCTCACGGTGACGGGCGTGGGCGCTGAAAACAAGGTCTACGACGGCACCACCACCGCCACCAAATTGCTGAACGGCACACCGGCGCTGAGCGCTGGCATCGTCACGGGGGACGCCTTCACGGTGGACCTCTCCAACCTCAGTGTGGCCTTTGCCGACAAAGACGCGGGCACGGCCAAGGCACTGGTGGTCAGTGGTGCCAGCATGTCCGGCGCGGATGCGGGCAACTACCGTGTCTCCATTCCCAATGTCACCGCCGACATCAGCAAGGCGGCGCTGACCCTGACTGCCGACAACCAGACGCGTGTTTACGGTGAGGTCAATCCCGCCTTTACGGTCCGCCTGTCCGGCTTTGTGAATGGTGAAACCCTGAGCAACTCCGGTGTCAGTGGCAGCGGTGCGGCCACCAGTGTGGCAACGCAGGCAAGCCCGGTATCCAGCTATGCCATCACGCCCAACGCTGGCAACCTGGCGGCGCAGAACTACGCCTTCATCTCGCTGGTCGATGGCAGCCTGGCTGTGACGCCGCGCACACTGCACGTAACCGCCAACAACGTGGTGCGCCTCGCGGGCGAGAGCGACCCCAACCCCTTTGGCTACTCCGTGGGTCAGGGCGGCCTGGTGAATGGGGATGCACTGCAGTCGGTTGCCATTGACGCGCCATCGGGCAGTGCTGCTGCAAGCGGTGGCACGGTGTTTAGTCTGAAGCCGCGCAGCGTGGTGTTTGCAGCCGGTGCGCCCGACAATTACGCCATGCACCTGGACGACGGCTATTTGATCGTGCTGCCCAAGCCCGACGATCCAGCGACCATCACTCCGGAGGCCGCCAAAACGGCGCTTTTCGTGGAGCTGAACCCGGGCGAACAAGCCCAAGCCCAAAGTGAATTGAATAGCCAGCAGACCGCGCTGGTGGCGCCACCGTCCGCCCCGGCCTTTGTTCCATTCGAGCCCACACGCCGGGTCGCCCAGATCTCGCGTGACCTCGATGAAGTCAGGCGTTTGGCCAGGCAATTGGCTCAGGCCGCCTCGGGTGACTCATCCCTAGTCTTGCCCGTTTTGCGCAATCAACCGGTTGTGCAATGGAACGAATCGCTGGCCCCTGCACTGCTTAATCCGGTGGGCGGCAATGAATAGGAATGCCCCACTTTTTTGGACCCCTCGCATGATCCCATTTCTCCTTAAAAAGCTAAGCCTTGCCGGTTGCGTGCTGGGACTTGCCTCGGCCGCACTGGCTGCTGGCGACCCGATGAACGAATTGCGGCGCATGGTGGATGCCGGGCAATTTGAATCCGCATTCAAACTGGCGAATGAGCAAAGTGCACTCCAGGGCAGCCCACACTTTGACTTTTTGCTGGGTGTGGCCTCGGTCAACTCCGGACACTTTCCGCAAGGCGTGCTGGCACTGGAGCGGCATCTGGCCGTCGTGCCCGCCAACGACCGTGCCCGGCTGGAACTGGCCAAGGGCTATTACGAACTGGGCGACTACATGCGCGCGCGCCGCGAGTTTGAATTTGTGCTGCGCTACAACCCGCCCAAGGAAGTGCAAGCCAATATTCAGAAATATCTGGATGCCATGCAAACCCGGGAAGTGATCACATCCCGGGCCACGTCGCGCTCGTATTTGGAAGTCGGGCTTGGGCACGACAGCAATGCCAATACAGGCACTTTTAATAGCCAGATCGAAATCCCGTTCAGTGGCCCTCTGGTGCCCGATGCCGCTTCCACGGAAACTGCCAGCGCCTTTGGCCAGATCTCTGGCGGTACCCAATGGATCAAGCGGGTGGATTCCAGTCTGGCTGTTTTTGCCGGGGTCGACTTTGACCAGAAGAGCAATCAGGTCGCCCATGCGTTTGACACCACCAGCCTGGGGGCCTACACCGGCTTTTCGCTGCAAAAAGGCACGGGCCTTTACCGCATAACTGTGTCGGATGGGCACTTGATGGTGAACGCCGAAAAGTACCGCAACACCCTGTCGCTCACGGGGGAGGGCCAATACAGCCTGGGCGATGGCTACGCGGCAACCAGCGTGGCGCAATATGCTGAGCTGGCCCATGCGGTGACCAATGAAAGCCGGGACTCTCACATGCTGACCTTGGGCGGTGGTCTGCAAAAAACCTTGCAGACGGCCTGGCACCCGACTTTTGGAATGCAGCTCACGCTGGCACACGAATCCAATCAGCGCCTGCGCGAGGACCTGAGCCGCGACCTGCTCACCACCAAACTGACGCTTGCCGCCAATCCCAGCGAACGGGTGGGCTTAAGCGTCGGCCTTTTATTCCAGCAGATCCGGCATGTGGCAGAGGACCTTGGCTTCGGCTCCAGGCGTGCGGATGATCTGGTGTCTTTCGATGCGGGCGTCAGCTATTTGTGGTCGCGCAGTTGGATGCTGCGTGCCGATCTGCAGGTTACCGACAACGCCTCCAACCAGGGCTTGTACGCGTATCGCCGCACTCTTGTGGGCCTGCATGCCCGCTACCTTTTCTAAGGAATACGAACATGGGCCGCATATTGACTACATGGCTGGGCATGGCACTGGCTTCCTCGGCTCTGGCGGGGGGCAGCCAGGTGCTTTCCATCACCGGCCAAGTGCAAAAGTTGCAGGCCGATCAGGCCGCAACCCTGCAGCAGCGTGACACCCTGGAGGGTGCCTTTGGCCTGCGCGCTGGCGCGCTAGGACGGGCCCAGATTGCAATGGAGGATGGCAGCATCCTCACGCTGCCCGCAGGTAGCGAAGTCAGCATCAGCGCGCTGCCTAATCGGCAGGTGAAGTTGCTGCGAGGCGGCCTGGATGTGCTGCCGGGCAAGGGCTATCTGGTGGTGGAGGCCATGGGCCTGGTGCTCAGGACCAATGGCTATTTGCGCCTGCGCCAGTGCGCTGAAGGTTGCAAGGAGTTGCCCGGCTTGTACGGCAAGGCGCTTTCGGGAGAGGTGGTGGTCGAATACACCGGCGGGCGCTCGGTGCTGCGCAACAAACCCTTCAGGGCGCCGTCTGTTGATACCCGACCGCTGATCCTGGCACGCGAAACCGAGCTTCTGGCTGAAGACAACCAACTGGCTCTCGCCACACAGGCCAA
>CANFNO010000386.1 GCA_947447845.1 Burkholderiales bacterium
TATAGGGGCAGCGCGGGGTACCTGTCTAGTGCCCGGTTGGAGCACGTATCATTGCCGCTTGCTTGATCACCACGAGCCCCTGTCATGATCCGTCTTACCGAACTCAAACTCCCTCTTTCCGCTGTGCCAGTCTCGGCACGACGTGCCTCGGACGCCCCTTCCGAAACCGAAGAAGACCGCGCGCCGATTGCCCACCCTATTGCCGCACTAACTGTCCTCGTTGCCCAGGCGCTGAAGGTAGCGCCCTCTGCCATTGCGTCCCTAAGCGTGTTCAAGCGCAGCTTTGATGCACGCAAGGCCGAGTTGGTGGTTGTCTACATCGTCGACGTGGCATTGGCGCCGGAGTTGGAGCCGCAGTTGCTGGCCCAACACGCAGGCAACCCGCACATTCTGGCCACGCCTGATATGGCCTACCGTCTGGTGGCCCAGGCGCCGCACGACATGGCACTGCGCCCGGTGGTGGTGGGCTTTGGCCCCTGCGGCATGTTTGCGGCGCTGGTTCTGGCACAAATGGGCTTCAAGCCCATCGTTTTGGAGCGTGGCAAGTCGGTGCGTCAACGCACCCAGGACACCTGGGGCCTGTGGCGCAAGCGCACCCTCAACCCCGAAAGCAATGTGCAGTTTGGCGAAGGCGGTGCCGGCACCTTCTCTGACGGCAAGTTGTGGAGCCAAATTAAGGACCCGCGCTTTCTGGGCCGCAAAGTGATGGACGAATTCGTCAAAGCCGGTGCGCCGCCTGAAATTTTGTATGAAGCCCATCCCCACATCGGCACCTTCAAATTGGTCAAGGTGGTGGAAAACCTGCGCGCGCAAATCATAGCGTTGGGCGGCGAAGTGCGCTTCGAGCAGCGCGTGGTGGATGTGTTGCTGCAGCCCGCAGGCGAGGGTCACAAACTAATCGGACTGAAGGTGCTGGACGTCGCCCGAAACGAGGAATACAACCTGCCGGCTGACCATGTCGTGATGGCCCTGGGCCACAGCGCCCGCGACAGCTTTGCCATGCTCTACGAGCGCGGCGTGGCCATGCAGGCCAAGCCCTTCTCGGTGGGCTTTCGCATCGAGCATCCGCAACACGTGATCGACGCTGCGCGCTGGGGCCGCCACGCCGGTCACCCCATGCTGGGCGCAGCCGACTACAAACTGGTTCACCACGCCGCCAATGGCCGTGCTGTCTATAGCTTTTGCATGTGCCCCGGTGGCACCGTGGTCGCCGCCACCAGTGAGCCAGGCCGCGTGGTCACCAACGGCATGAGCCAGTATTCGCGCAACGAGCGCAATGCCAATGCAGGGCTCGTGGTGGGCATTGACCCGCCCGACTATCCGCAGGACGAAGCCACGTTTGTGCAAGCCTTTGGCGAAGAAAAGGGCCACCAGTACGCACAAGAGGCTGCAGCATTACGCGCCCTCGACCCCCATGCGGCACACCCCTTGTCCGGCATCGCCTTGCAACGCAAATTAGAAGCCGGGGCCTATGCACTGGGCGGCAGCAACTACGAAGCGCCCGGCCAGTTGGTAGCCGACTTTCTGGCCGCGCGCCCGTCAACCGATTTCGCCAGTGTGCTGCCGTCCTACAAGCCCGGCGTCAGGCTGGGTGATCTGGCCCCCAGCCTGCCCGCCTATGCAATCGAGGCGCTGCGGGAAGCTATTCCGGTGTTTGGCAAAAAGATCCGCGGCTTTGACATGGCAGATGCGGTGCTAACCGGCGTGGAAACCCGCACATCCTCGCCCCTGAAAATCCCGCGCGGCGAAGACCTGCAAAGCATCAATGTGCGCGGCTTGTATCCGGCAGGCGAAGGTGCCAGTTACGCGGGAGGAATTCTTTCAGCGGGGGTGGATGGCATCAAGGTGGCGGAAGCAATGGGGCGGGCGATGGTGGCAGTTGTTTCGCAAAACCCCCTATAGACGGCGCCGCCACCAATCGAAAGGGGCCTTGCGGCCCCCTTCTCACATCTGCGCGTTCTGCAGCGCCGCGATACGTTCTTCAATCGGCGGGTGCGTGCTGAAGAGTTGGCCGATACCACCGGCGATGCCCATAGCCGCCACGCTCTTGGGCAACTCGCCCGGGGTCATTCCACCCAGACGCGCCAAGGCATTGATCATGGGCTGCTTGCGACCCAGCAACTGTGCAGCACCGGCATCCGCGCGGAATTCACGCTGACGCGAGAACCAGGCCACCACGATGGCAGCGGCAAAACCCAGAACGATGTCTAGCACGATAGTGGTAATCATGTAGCCAATGCCGGGGCCGCTGCTGCGGTCGTCGCCCTTGCGCAAAAAGCTGTCTACGGCGTAGCCAATGACGCGGCTCAGGAACACCACAAACGTGTTCATCACGCCCTGGATCAAGGTCATGGTGACCATGTCGCCATTGGCAACGTGGGCGATTTCGTGACCAATGACGGCCTCTATCTCTTCGCGTGTCATGCCTTGCAGCAAACCGGTGGAGACAGCCACCAGGGCCGAATTCTTGAAGGCGCCGGTAGCAAAAGCGTTGGGCGCGCCTTCAAAGATACCGACTTCGGGCATGCCGATGCCGGCCTTTTCAGAGAGTTTGCGCACGGTGTCCACGATCCAGGCCTCGTCGGCATTGCGCGGCTGCTCAATGACCTGCACACCCGAGGTCCACTTGGCCATGGGCTTGCTGATCAGCAGAGAGATGATGGCGCCACCAAAACCCATGATCAGGGCGAAGCCGAGCAGCGCCCCCAGATTCAATCCACTGGAAGTCAGGTAGCGGTTCACACCCAGCAGGCTGGCCACAATGCCCAGCACGGCGACGACCATTACGTTGGTCAGGATAAAAAGAAAGATGCGTTTCATGGTGTCCTCGAAATACGGCGCATTCCTCGCGCGATAGGGTGAATGTTAGGGCCAAGTCAGCGGGATTCAAGAATCATGAGACTAAGCGCATAAGGAATTTATGGACTTTCACGCCTGTGCGGTGGTCGTCGAGTCATGCGATTTGGCAGCGCGCGCAGCCCGAAACACACCTGCATCTGCATAGAAAGTAGTGTCTTCATTTTCTGCACACCAACCCGGCACACCCAACACCGGCAAATGGGCAAAAGGCTTTGTGGCCAGCAGTTCGGCACTCAGCTCGGAAGCCAGCCAGGCATCGATATCACCTAAGGACCTGCTCGGCTCGCGCACGCGAAAGACATGGGCGGTGATGGGCTTACGCGGCGCAACCAGCTTTTCGGTTAACGCGTGGCCAAACAGAATCAGTTGCGTCTCGGCCCAAAGCGGCCGAAGCGTCACAAAAAGGTTCCTCCAGTCTTTGGCCGCCAATGCCTCCCACAGCGCGTCTGGCGCTTGCAGCAATGCAGCGTTCTCGTCAAACAGAGTCAGCGCGTCACGCGCAGGGCCACGCACCGGCTGGATACCGCTGCGCTCAATTTGCGCTGCCTGCAGCGCATTCAGGCGAGCCTTGGCGCGCGGGAAATGCATCCAGGCCAGGCCGTTGAAGAAGTCGTGCAACCCATCTCGCGTAGGCACGCAGCCCGTGTCAAAAATGTGCCGCTCATAGGCTACGCCGGCGGGCAGTTCAGCCTGGGGAATGAAGCGTTTGGGTGCCCGCTGCAAGACGTTCAAGGCATCCGCCACGGACTGGCCGTCTGCTACGCGTTGTGCAATGGCTTGACCAGGATCGCGCCAAGGCCAGAGCCAGGGCGCATCCCAATCAATTGCCTCTAAACCATGCGCCACGCCAGCGGCTCGCCGCCCGCCAGGGGCTTGAGTTGGGCCTCGCCAAAGGCATAGCTATCCGGCGGCGTCCAGCTTTCGCGTTGAAGGGTGATGGTGGCCTGGTTGCGCGGCAGTCCGTAAAAATCGGCACCGTGAAAGCTGGCGAAGCCTTCGAGTTTGTCTAACGCCCCTGCCCCATCAAAGGCCTGGGCATACAACTCCATCGCGGCATGCGCGGTGTAGCAACCGGCGCAGCCGCTGGCATGCTCTTTCAGATGCGCAGCATGCGGAGCGCTGTCGGTGCCCAAGAAAAACTTGGCGCTGCCGCTGGTCGCAGCCTGCACCAGAGCCAGACGGTGCGTCTCGCGCTTGAGCACGGGAAGGCAGTAGTAATGCGGCCGAATGCCTCCCACAAA
>CANFNO010000387.1 GCA_947447845.1 Burkholderiales bacterium
CGAAGGGCACGGTGTAAATGCCCGCAACCTTCAGCTTGGCCTGCGCCATGCTGATGCCCGGTGCGAGTGCTGCCAGCGCAGCGGCCATGACAACCGCGTTGCGGCGGTTCAGAACTTTCTTCAACATAGGTACTCCAGTTAGTTCACTACACAAAAAAGCGCTACACCGACACCATCGGGGTCGGTCAAGCATCCGGATGGATAAAAAGAAGCAAGCAGCTTACGTGCCTGCGCGCTCCAGCATGGCATGCAGCAGCACGTTGCAGCCGGCCGTAATGTGCTCGGGCTTGGCGTCTTCAATCTCGTTGTGGCTGATGCCGTCTTTGCAGGGGATAAAAATCATGCCGCTGGGTGCCAGCTTGGCCATGTAGACCGCGTCGTGCCCGGCGCCCGAGACAGCAGGCATATTGCTGTAGCCCAGCTTCTTTGCGGCGCGGCCCACAGCGTCGACGCAATCGCTGTGGAAGATTTGCGCGGGGTAGCTCGACACCAGCTCAATCTTCACGTCCAGTCCGCTCTCTTTGGCAACCTTGGCGGCAAAAGCCTTCACCTCATCGGCCATCTGGTCCACTATCGCATCCGTGGCGTTGCGCAGATCGATGCTGAACTTGACCCGGCCCGGAATCACATTGCGGCTGTTGGGGAACACCTGCACCATGCCCACCGTGCCACGGCCATGCGGCGTGTGGCGCATGGCTGCTGCCACCACCTCTTGCATGATGCGGGTGGACACCTGCATCGCATCCTTGCGCAGCGCCATGGGCGTGGGGCCGGCATGCGCTTCCATACCGGTGACAGTGCAGTCAAACCAGCGAATGCCCAGCACGCCGCTGACCACGCCGATGGTGACGTCGTTGTCTTCCAGCACCGGGCCTTGCTCGATATGGGTTTCGAAATACGCGCCGATCGGATGGTCGCCCGGCTCCTGATCGCCGATGTACCCGATGCGCTTGAGTTCTTCACCCACCGACTTGCCTTCGGTGTCGGTCGCAGCGTAGGCATGCTCCAGCGTGAAAGCCTTGGCGAACACGCCCGAGCCCATCATCACCGGCACAAAACGCGAGCCTTCTTCGTTGGTCCAGAAAGCGACCTCCACCGGCGCCTCGGTTTCAATGCCGTGGTCGTTCAAAGTGCGCACCACTTCCAGCCCCGCCAGCACGCCATAGTTGCCATCGAACTTGCCGCCGGTGGGCTGCGTGTCGATGTGGCTGCCGGTAACGATAGGCGGCAGACTGTTGTTGCGCCCGGCACGGCGCATGAAGCCGTTTCCGATCTTGTCGATGGTGACGGTCATGCCTGCCTCGCGCGCCCAACCGAGCACCAAGTCACGGCCCTGTTTGTCCAGGTCGGTCAACGTCAGTCTGCAGACGCCGCCTTTGGGCGTCGCGCCGATTTTGGCCAACTCCATGAGTGACGCCCAAAGCCTGTCGCCATTGATGCGGATGGATGAGATGTCAGTAGCTGTTGCAGTGGTCATGGTTTAACTCCTTGTGCTGTGCTGTGTTGTGTTGTGTTGTGTTGGCTATCGCGGCCAGTGAGGTGAGTGCCGGGCGGCTCATACGCGCTTCGCTTTGCGAAATCGCCGCCCGACACTCACCTCACTAGCCGGGTGCGGGTGTTCGGTCTGCTTCAAAAAAAATACATGCTAGCAAGGGCGCAACTTCTCGCTGGGTTGCGGATGGCCGGGTGCCGATTTCGCAAAGCGCAGCGCGTATGAGGTGCCCGGCCATCCGCAATCCAGCAGGCACCCACGCTGCACCTCATGTCAGCCGCGCTTAACCGCAGTAGGCTTCAACGTCTCCGCCCGCAAAGACGCCGCCGCAAAATTCGGGCTGAACGCAGGCCGCTTGATGTAGCGCCCCTTGCCTCGCACTGCCCGCAAATCACCCTGCACAAACACCAACTCGCCCTGGCTTATCGTGTGGCTGGGAATGCCTTTGACCGTGCGGCCTTCGAAGATATTGAAGTCGCCCTTGCTGTGCTGCGTCTTGGCCGATAGCGTCTTGGTGCCCGCCGGGTCCCACACCACCAAATCGGCATCGGCCCCGACTGACACACTGCCTTTCTGCGGATAGATGTTGAACAGCTTGGCGGTATTGGCCGAGGTGATGGCGACAAACTCTGAGGGCGTCAGGCGCCCGGTATTCACACCCGCATCCCAGATCACCGCCAGACGTTCTTCCACACCGCCGGTGCCGTTGGGAATCTTGGCAAAGTCGTCTTTGCCGGCGGCTTTTTGCGCCGCGCAGAAGGTGCAGTGGTCTGTCGCGGTGGTGTGCAGATTGCCGCTTTGCAGACCACGCCACAGCGCTTCCTGATGACCGACAGGGCGGAAGGGCGGGCTCATCACATGCGCGGCAGCAGTGGCGAAATCCGGGTGGCGATATACGCTGTCATCCACCACCAAGTGGCCCGCCAGCACTTCGCCGTATACGCGCTGGCCACGCGAGCGGGCGCGGGCAATGGCGTCGGCCGCCTCGATGCACGAGACGTGCACCACGTAGATCGGCACGTTCAGCACATCGGCAATGGCAATCGCGCGGTTGGCGGCTTCGCCTTCCACCATCGGTGGGCGCGACAGCGGGTGGCCTTCGGGGCCGGTGATGCCCATCTTGGCGACTTCGCTTTGCAGCAGATAAACCAGTTCGCCATTCTCGGCATGCACCGTGGGCATGGCGCCGAGTTCGAGGGCACGCTTGAAGCTGTTCACCAGCGTTTCGTCGTCGCACATGATGGCGTTTTTGTAGGCCATGAAGTGCTTGAAGCTGTTCACGCCTTCCTGCTGCACCAGTGTGCCCATGTCGCGTTTGACGGTCTCGTCCCACCAGGTGATGGCGACGTGAAAGCTGTAGTCGCTGGCGGCTTTTTCGGCCCACTCGCGCCAGGTGGCATAGGCCTCCATCAGCGGCTGCTTGGGGTTGGGAATGACGAAGTCGATGATGGTGGTGGTGCCACCGGCCATACCGGCTGCGGTGCCGGTATAGAAGTCGTCCATCGTCGTGGTGCCCATGAAGGGCAGTTGCATGTGGGTGTGCGGGTCGATGCCGCCGGGCATGACATATTGGCCTCCGGCATCCACCACGGTGGCACCGGCAGGCGCAGTGAGGTTTTCACCGACGGCAACGATTTTTCCGTCCTGGGTCAGCACATCGGCCGGATAAGCGCGGTCTGCGTTGACGACCGTGCCGCCACGAATCAAAAGACTGGTCATGAAGGGTTCCTCAATGTTTTATCAAGTAAAGAATAGGGCAGAACGGCCGCTTTGTCATGGGTAATTACCGGCACATTGTGTGCACGTGGCAAGTGCACTCAAGCCGTGCTGCGCATGGGATTATTGGGGTGCGTAGTCCAGTCGGCGTGCCCGGCGGGCACCACCTTTTTGGTGCGCAAATCGGTGTCGCCGGGCGCCAGATCGCGCATGCTGATGCATTCCGGCACCGGGCAGACGCTGACGCACAGGTTGCAGCCCACGCACTCGTCCTCCTTCACCTCGAAGTGGCGTTTGCCGTCTTTCTCGAATGTGATGGCCTGGTGCGAGGTGTCTTCGCAGGCGATGTGGCAGCGCCCGCATTGAATGCAACTGTCCTGGTTGATGACGGCTTTGCTGATGTGGTTCAGGTTCAGGTAGCGCCAGTCGGAGACGGTTGGTGTGGCCTTGCCCACAATCTGGCTGACGCTGGTAAAGCCCATCTCATCCATATAAGTGGACAGGCCGTCCGCCATGTCCTGCACGATCTTGAAGCCGTAGACCATGGCGGCGGTGCAGACCTGCACGTTGCCAGCGCCCAGCGCGATGAAGTCGAGCGCATCGCGCCAGTTGCCGATGCCGCCAATGCCACTGATGGGCAGACCGGCGGTTTGCGGATCGCGCGCAATCTCGGCCACCATGTTCAGCGCAATCGGCTTTACCGCCGGGCCGCAATATCCGCCGTGCGAACCTTTGCCGCCGGTGGACGGACTCATGGTCAGGGTGTACGGGTCCACACCCATGATGGAGTTGATGGTGTTGATCAGCGACACCGCATCAGCCCCGCCCGCCTTGGCCGCGCGCGCCGGGTTGCGGATGTCGGTGATGTTGGGCGTGAGCTTCAC
>CANFNO010000388.1 GCA_947447845.1 Burkholderiales bacterium
ACACGCAGTGACAAGCGTGGGGGCTTTGGATCAGGCCGATCTGATTGCCGAGCACCCCGCCATGCGACGCATTCTGGATACACAGCGCGCCTGGATTGATAGTGGCCGCGTGTTGGCCTACACCACTGCGGTGGAATTGGATGTCATCAAACACCAACTGGATGCCGAGCGACGTGCGCAGGCGCAACGCTGGTGTGCCCTGGTCACGCCGGTGATCAAGGCTGCGTTCACGCATCAGGCCTTTTATGGCGGCAGCGAATGCCTGCAGGTATTCGGCGGCCACGGCTATGTGCGCGAATGGGGCATAGAGCAAATCGTGCGCGACTCCCGCGTGGCCATGATTTATGAAGGCACCAACGAAATCCAGGCCATCGATCTGCTCGTGCGCAAAGTGCTGGCGGATGGTGGTGCCAGTCTCGTCGCTTTATTGGATGAACTGGTAACCCAATTGCCCCTCGCTCTGGAGGCCAGCGCTGCAGTGGAGAAGCGCTTTTTGCAACTCCGCAAAGTCACCGAAGCGCTGGTGCAAGCCAACAAGGACAACAGCACACTGGCCTACTGGGTGGCCGATGACTATTTGCGCCTGGTCACCATGGCCCTGCTGGGTTGGGCCGGTGCGCGTGTCGAAGCGGCCGCTGCAGCAACGACGCAAGCGCAGCGCTGGCTCCAGCCACAAAGTGCACTCAAGCGCTGGGTGCTGCCGGAGTTTGAGATGCGACTGGCCATCATCACGGGGCAATTGCCATAGGCCCCGACGGCGCCACATTTATCATGCAAACACATGACGCCAAAGATCGAACTCCCCTTTGTTGAAAAGGTAAGCACCCGCTATCTGGAAACCCTGGTGGGCTACAACGCGCGCCGGGCTGCGCTGGCGGTGATCAGCCACTTCCTGGATGAGATGGCGATATACGATTTGCGGCCGGTGGACTTCTCTGCGCTATCGCTGATTAACCACAATCCGGGCATTACCTCGCGCCAGCTTTGCACGACCTTGGGTATACAAGCTCCCAACATCGTGGCCATGGTCAATGGTTTTGAGAGGCGGGGCCTCATCGCCCGCCATGCCCACCCGCGCGATGGCCGGGCATTCGGCTTGATGCTGACCGCTGCAGGCGAAGAACTCATGGGCAAGGCCGAAAAGACAGCATCGAATCTGGAAGTGCGGGTGTCTGAAAAGCTCACGCCGGAGGAGCGCAAGACCATGATTAAGTTGCTGAAGAAAGTTTACAAGTAGGTCGCAGCCATCATGGGCGCTTAAGGCAGCTGAAACACCTGTGCTGCGCGGGTCAACATGACGCCACTGGTGTTAAGTCCCTCGGCGGCGGCGGCAGACTGCTCGACCAAGGCGGCGTTTTGCTGGGTTACAGCGTCCAGTTGACCCACTGCATGGTTGACCTGTTCAATACCTATTGCCTGCTCTTTGGTTGCTTCAGTAATGCTCTGAATGAGCTGACCGACTTCGCGCACAGCCTCCACCACCTGATCAATGGTGGTTGATGCGCTGCGCATCTGATGTGTGCCATCGGTTATCTGGTCGGTCGAGTGAGAAATCAGATCCCGAATCTCCTTGGCAGCGGTTGCACTGCGTTTGGCAAGCGCTCTGACTTCTGAGGCAACCACCGCAAAACCGCGACCCTGATCACCGGCGCGTGCCGCCTCCACAGCCGCATTGAGCGCCAGTATGTTGGTCTGGAACGCAATGCCTTCAATGACACCAATGATTTCCTGAACCTTGGTCGAAGACGCGTCAATGGCGGACATGATCTGTCCCACTTCGTGCACAGCCGTACCACCCACCTGCGCCACTTCGGTACTGCGGACACTCTGACTGGCAACCTGGGCCGCTGCCTCCGCAGTGCGCTTAACCGTCATGGAAAGCTGATCCATAGATGACGATGTTTCCTGCAGGCTTTGCGCCTGCGACTCGGTGCGTTCCGACAGGTTCATTCCGCCGTCAGCAATTTCTTTTGCCGACTGCGTGAAGTTGTCGATCTCCACACGCACGTCGCCGACTACCGCCTGGAGATTGATCTGTATCTGTTTCAGGGACCGGACCAAAGCGCCCATGGGCGGCGGGAAATCAGACGTCGTCGTCGTTGTCAGATTGCAACCGGCAAGATCGTTGGCAAAGCGCTGCGCCTCCACGAAGGACCTTGCAAAGCGCTGATGAAACCAGGCCATGACCCCGACCGCCCCCAGAGTGAACGCGCCCAGTCGCGCCGAAATGGCCGCAGCGCCCTGCAAACCCAAGAGTTCGGGAAGCATTCCAAATGCAGTCATGAATCCCAGCGCAATGCCCAAGCGAATAGTCATCGACAAGTTGGCGAACCGGGTTGGAATGCCACGAATACCCTTCTTATAAATAACACCCTCTTTTAGATAGACCGGCAAGGTGGACAGATCTGGAGTGTCATTTATAACTTTGTAGAGCGCTTCGGCCGCTTCAATCTGTGCCCGTGTAGGTTTCGTGCGCACCGATAAATAAGCCTTAGGTTTATTTCCCACCATGATGGGGGTGACATTGGCAACCACCCAGTAATGATCACCACTCTTGGCCCGGTTCTTGACCAGTCCGGTCCATGGCTTTCCCCGGCCAATGGTGCTCCACAAGTCCTTGAATCCAGCGGCAGGCATATCCGGATGCCGGATTAGATTGTGGTTTTGACCAATCAGTTCTTCCGGCGTATAACCGCTGACCGCTACAAATGCGCGGTTGCAATGAATAATGAAACCCTTGGTGTCCGTCACCGAAACCAGCATTTGCTCAGTTGAATAGTCGAGCTCACGTCCCGTCACTGGCAAATTCACGCGCATGTTCGACTCCCCGATATTGGCCGCCATGGAAAGTTTCCTGGCGAATAGCTATTGAAATGTAAGGTCGTCGGGGCGAGGTCGTCAATTATCAAAAAACTGCTAGATAGTTCCTTTTTGATACCCCTTGCGCCGTGGATGTTGTTGCTATTTCACACCTTGAAGCATCCAAATATGCGCTTGACTATTGACGGCGCTCGCGCCACGTAATCACAATACGGGCTCATTTCGGCATCCGCGGATGCGTAACCTCTCTCAACCCACTTAAAGGAGTACAGCCATGATTGATCGCACATCCACTCCTTCCAAGCTGGCCGCCTGAGAGCTGAGTTCCAGAAACCCTGCAATAGTTTTTGTTGAACTAGTCGCTGGATTTTCGCCCTGTTTTGCAGGGCACAAGTCTTCTCTGTCTTTGTCGGGTCGCTAGCCGGTCCCTTCCGTTCGTTCGTTCGTCCGTTCGTTCACTTGCGCCGGGCCGCATTGCGCCTTCACGCCCGGTCGCAATTCACTACAAAGACATAGCAAGCCATGATTGATTTTTCGTTTGATAAATTGCGTCCCCTGGGACTTACTTCCCTCTTGGCCCAGACCCTGGCCAGTGCCGATCCGCCGGTCGATGAAAGTCCGCACGCTCCACCACCAGAGTGGATGCGGTGTGCGGTGGTTCATCGTGAAACGGTGGAAGTTCACGATGGGACGCAGCAGTTTCCCGCGCGCTGCTCGGCCCGCCTAAGCCGTGCCCTGCTGCAAGAGGAAAGCGCGCTCGCGGTTGGTGATTGGGTACTCTGCCAGCGCGATGTGCACCAGCAGTGCTGGGTCATCTACAGAGCGTCTCCGTCGAGCCAGATAGTGAGACGTGATGCCGACGGCACCCGCCATACCGTGGTCAGCAACGTGGACTTCGCGTTGCTGGTGATGGGGCTGGATCTGGACTTCAATCTGCAGAGATTGGAGCGCTATCTGGCTTTGGTCGGCAGCAGCGCCGTTTTACCGGTGGTGGTGCTGACAAAGGCAGATGTGGTTGGCAGCACCGACCCGGATCTGGTGGGGCGACGCATGCAGGAGGTACGCCAGCGGGTCGGAAGCCAGGTCGATGTGCTAGCGATAGACGCCCGCAGCATCGAAGCCACCAAGGCTTTAAGACCCTATTTGACGCTGGGCCACACCCTGGTGCTGCTCGGCTCGTCCGGCGCTGGCAAGAGCACGCTGACCAACAGCCTGCTGGGCAGCGCCACCCAGGACACCGGGGCGGTGCGCGAGCATGACA
>CANFNO010000389.1 GCA_947447845.1 Burkholderiales bacterium
CTCTGGTGGGTCGTTCCCGGGTTTTTGGACCTTCCTGGGTCCCGTGCTGGAAGCCGCACTCTGGCCGGTCGCCAATTTGGTGTTGCTGGCCCCGCAGCGCCGCGCGCCCGACCCTGACGCCAATAGACCTCTATGACCGTTTTACGGAACGTCGAGGCTGACCTCGCCCGGTTTCGCTCCCGTATCTTTGTCATCAGCCTGGTCGTGCTGGTTTGCTTTTTGCTGCTGATTTCACGACTGATGTATTTGCAGATCTGGCGCCACGAGGATTTGCGCGCGCAGGCGGAAAACAACCGCACATCCGTGGTGCCCATCGTGCCCAACCGGGGCTTGATTCTGGACCGCAACGGTATTGTGCTGGCCAGCAATTACTCGGCTTACACGCTTGAAATCACGCCCAGCAAAAGTGGACCATTGGACGAGGTGCTGGATGATTTATCCAAGGTGTTGGACATCACTCCGCGCGATCGGCGCCGCTTCAAGAAGTTGCTGGAAGAATCGCGCAGCTTTGAGTCGCTGCCTATTCGCACGCGATTGACCGATGGCGAGGTGGCGCGTTTTGCAGCCCAGCGCTACCGCTTTCCCGGTGTGGAAATCAAGGCGCGGCTGTTTCGTAACTATCCGTTTGGCGAAGTGGCCAGTCATGTGATCGGCTACATCGGCCGCATCAACCAGTCTGAAAAAGAAAAGATCGATGAGGGTGACGACCCCGACAATTACCGTGGCACCGAGTACATGGGCAAGCTCGGCATCGAGCAAAGCTACGAAGTGGAACTGCACGGCGTTACCGGCGTGGAGGAAATCGAAACCTCGGCCGGTGGTCGCGCCATGCGCAAACTGGCCAGCAATCCGGCGACGCCGGGCAATACCGTCAAACTGTCCATTGACATCAAGCTTCAGAGCCTGATTGAGACCATGTTTGGTGAGCGCCGGGGTGCCCTGGTGGCCATGGATCCCAAGACCGGTGAGGTGCTGGCCTTTGTGAGCAAGCCGACCTTTGATCCCAACCTGTTTGTCGAAGGCATCGATAGCGAAAGCTGGCAGTCACTCAACGAGTCACCCGACAAACCTTTGCTCAATCGTGCCTTGCGCGGCACCTATCCACCTGGCTCCACCTACAAGCCGTTTATGGCGATGGCGGCATTGGAGACAGGCACTCGCACGCCGGAGCAAACCGTGTCGGACCCCGGCTTTTATATGTTTGGGGGGCACAAGTTTCGCGATGACAAGGAGGGCGGGCATGGTCTGGTCAACATGTACCGCTCGATCGTCGCCTCTTGCGACACCTACTACTACACGCTGGCCAATGACCTGGGCGTGGACACGATCCACGAGCAGATGCAGCGCTTTGGCTTTGGCGACTTGACCGGTGTGGACATCCTGGGTGAGACACGCGGCCTCCTGCCCTCGACTGACTGGAAACGACGGGCCTACAAGCGCGCTGACCAGCAGAAGTGGTATGCCGGTGAAACCATTTCACTGGGAATCGGTCAGGGCTACAACAACTTCACCATGTTGCAGCTGGCGCAGGCGGTGGCCACTCTGGCAAACAATGGTGTGCGCCACCCGCCGCATCTGGTGACTGCGACGCAAGACGCCATTAGCCATTCCAACATTCCCACTACGCCGCCACCGAGTGTGGATCTGGGGCTCAAACCCGCCAACATCGACGTGATACGCAAGGCCATGGTCGGTGTCACGATTGAAGGCACTTCGGCCCGCGCGTTTGCGGGTGCCGGTTATACCAGTGGCGGCAAGACCGGCACCGCCCAAGCCGTCGGCATTGGCAAGGACCAAAAGTACGACGCGCGCAAGATCGAGGAACACCAGCGTGACCACGCCCTCTACACCGCCTATGCGCCGGCCGATGATCCCCGCATCGTGATTGCCATGGTGGTTGAAAACGCCGGCTTTGGCGCTGAGCATGCCGCACCGATTGCGCGGCGCGTGCTGGACTACTGGTTGCAAGGCTTGTACCCCAACGAAGAAGACATGGCCGCCGTCAGCAAGGGGCAGGCTGCTGCGCCCATAGGCAAGCCGCTGCTGGCATCCGAAGTTCCCTGGCCTCCCACCGCGCGCACGCAAACGCAGTTGCCCAGACTTACCGGTCTGTCCAGATAAGACGCCCCCGGTTGGCGGACGTTCCGCGTGCGGCCCTGTACCGAGTTAGCGCAGGAAGGCGTCGTAACTGGTCTTGCAGATCAGCGCTGTGACCACAGCGATAAACACCCAGCGCACAAACCCGGTGCCGTGCTTGAGTGCCATGTGCGTTCCGGCCAGGCTGCCCACCACATTGGCGATCGCCATCGCTACGGCGAAGTGCCACCAGACATGGCCCTTGTAGGCAAACAAGGCGATTGCTGAAATATTGGTTGCGGTGTTGAGCAGCTTGGCTGCAGCCGATGCATGCAAAAAGTCGTAGCCCAGAAAGCGCACCATGCAAAAGACAAAAAAGCTGCCTGTTCCAGGGCCAAAGAATCCGTCATAAAAACCAATCACCGCACCGATGCAACAGGCCAAAGCGGCCTCCATGCGGCCGGTGAATTTGGGTGCGTGGTGGCGCCCCAGTTCTTTCTTGGCCAGGGTGTATCCCAGCACCACCAACAGGATGGCGGGCAGAATCTTGCGCAGGTATTCGGGCGACACCACGGTGACCAGCCAGGCTCCGCCCAGTGAGGCTACAAACCCGGCCAGGGCTGCGGGTAGCAGCGCATGCCAAGGCATGGTGACGCGGCGGCTGTATTGCAGCGTGGCCATGCCTGTCCCCCAGACCGAGGCGCCTTTGTTGGTTCCAAACAGGGTGGCGGGGTGCGCCGTGGGAAAGGTGGCCAATAGGGCGGGTACCAGAATCAGCCCGCCGCCGCCCACCATTGAATCCACAAAACCAGCGAACAATGAGGCGAGCGTGACAACAAACATTTCCATGCGGGCATTGTCGCATCGGCGAATGTCATCGACGCCCGACTCGCCCGATCAGGCAGCGAGCCAGTCTTCTACAAGCTGGCGCGGCGCATTGGTCCTGGTTTGTGTTGGGCGCTAAATCAGCTTGGAGAACTTGGCCGTGGACTGCGCCAGGTGCTTGTCAAACACCATGCCTGAGGCACGCACAAACATGCGGCCCTTGGGCGTGACGGAAATGCTGTTTTCATCCACGATGATCAAGCCAGCCTCTTCGTACTGCGTGAGAAGCGCCAGTTCGTCAGCAAAGTAAGTCTTGAAATCAATGCCATGCGCCTGGTTGATGGCGGCAAAGTCGACCGGCCCGCTGCACATCAACTCCATGATGACCTGGCGACGCAGTACATCATCAGCGGTCAAGGCATAGCCTTTTTCCACCGGCAAGCGGTCAACGTCCAGATGCTCGTAGTAGGCCTTCAAAGTGCGCACCGACTGGCTGTACGAATGACCGACCTTGCCAATGGCGGAGACGCCAAAGCCAATCAGATCGCAGTCAGCCCGCGTCGTGTAACCCTGAAAATTGCGGTGCAGTGTCTTGTCCAGACGCGCTTTGTTCAGTTCGTCTTCAGGCTTGGAGAAATGGTCCAGACCGATGTAGATGTAGCCGGCATCCAGCAGGCGGTGCACCGACATCAGGAAGATCTGCAGCCGCTCTTCGGCGCTCGGCAATTCAGCCTCGACGATCAAACGCTGCGCTTTGAAACGGCTGGGCAAATGGGCGTAGTTGTAGAGCGCGATGCGCTCGGGCGCCAACTCGATCACGCGGTCCAACGTACCGTCAAAGCTTTCCCGGGATTGTTTGGGCAAGCCGTAAATCAGATCGGCATTGATGGATTGGAAACCCGACTTGCGACTGGCGCTCATCGCTTTTTCCACCATCTCGTAGGGCTGGATACGGTTCACCGACTGCTGCACCGCCGGGTCGAAGTCCTGCACACCAAAGCTGGTGCGGTTAAAGCCTAGCCCAGCCAACATGGCCATGGTGTCGTCGTTGACGGTGCGCGGGTCGATCTCGATGCCGAGTTCGGCGTCGGGCAAAAAGTTGAAGTGGCTGCGCAGCATGGCCATCAGTTGGCCCAACTCATCGGGGGTCAGAAAGGTGGGCGTTCCGCCGCC
>CANFNO010000390.1 GCA_947447845.1 Burkholderiales bacterium
CGCGGCCTGCTGAGCGACACACACCCGCTGGCGCTTTCTGCCAGCCCGTCCTTCCCCGCCATTCGCGCACTGGTGGCCGACAGCGATGTGGTGCTCGCCATCGGCACCGAACTAGGGCCGACCGACTTTGATTGCTACGACCGCGAGCCGTTTAGCGTGGCCGGGCAACTCATTCGCATCGAAGTGGACGCGCAACAAATGGTGCGCAACTGCGCGCCGGATATCGCGCTGCTGGGTGATGCAAAGGCTTCGACGGAGGCGCTTCTGGCGCATTGGCAAGCGCCTAACCAAGCAAAAGCCGAGGCCAATCGCGCGGGCACGGATGGGGGTGTCGGAGCAACTGTGGGTGCGGGTGCACAGCCAACCGGCGGCGACGCATTGAACACAGGCTCGATCCCGGTGGCAAACACGGGCGCCGCTCGCGCCGCCATCGCCCGCGCGCAGGACATGGAAGAGCTAACCGACACCATGCGTGCCGACATCGCCCTGCTGCACAGCCTGCGCGATGCGCTACCGGATGCGCTGTGGGTAGGTGACTCGACGCGTTTGGTCTATGCCGGCAATATGGGTTTTGCGGCAAGACGACCCCGCAGTTGGTTCAACGCCTCCGTAGGCTTTGGCGCCCTGGGGTATGGCATGCCAGCCGCCATCGGCGCGGCACTGGCCGATTCAACGCGCAAGGTGATCTGCCTGGCGGGCGATGGTGGCTTTCAGTTCACCCTGGGCGAGATGGGCACGGCGATGGAAGTGGGCGCCAATCTGGTGGTGCTGCTACTCAACAACAGTGGCTATGGCGAAATCAAAGCCGCCATGCAGGGCGCTGGTGTGCCGCCGATTGGCGTGGATTTGCATACGCCCGACTTTGTGGCCCTGGCCCTGTCTTACGGCTGGAAGGCACAGCGTTTTGACTACGGCGTGGATGCGGCGACCCTGACCCAGGCTCTTCAAGCCACCACCGGACCTACACTGGTCGAATTGACCGTTTGAGGAATTCCCCATGAGCAGCCCCGTCCGCGATCCGCGTTTTGACATTCTGTTTGAGCCGGTGCAAATCGGCCCGGTACGCACCAAGAATCGCTTTTATCAGGTGCCGCACTGCAACGGCATGGGCCACGGCAAACCGGCCACGCTGGCGGCTATGCGCGGCGTCAAAGCCGAAGGCGGCTGGGGCGTGATTTGTACCGAAGAGATCGAGATCAGTCCGTTCTCCGAAATCGCACCGCATTTTGAAGGTCGCTTGTGGGACGAGCGCGACATGCCTGCCCTGCAATTAATGACCGATGCCTGCCACGAACACGGTGCGCTGGCCGGGGCCGAAATTTTCTTCAACGGCTATGCCACGCCAAACCGATACAGCCGCGAGATTCCCATGGCGCCCTCGCACCTGCCCGTGCGCGCCACCGACCCGATCCAGGCACGCACCATGACTAAGGCCGACATCAAAAACGTGCGGCGCTGGCACCGCAATGCCGCGCTTCGTGCACGCGATGTGGGGTTTGATCTGGTCTACGTTTATGCCGGGCACGACCTGGGCATGCCGCTGCACTTTTTGTCACGCCTGACCAACCGCCGCACCGATGAATACGGCGGCAGTCTGGAGAACCGCGTGCGCCTGCTGCGCGAGCTGATAGAGGACACCAAGGACGCCGTGGGCGACCGCTGCGGCGTGGTGGTACGCCTGGCGGTGGATCAGTTGCTGGGGCCGATGGGCGTCACCTCGGAAAACGAAGGCAGCGACGCCATTGCCATGCTGGCCGAGTTGCCGGACCTATGGGACGTGAACATCGCCGACTGGTCCAACGACAGCCAGACCGCGCGCTTCTCCCAAGAGGGCTACCAGGAGCGGTACATTGCCCACGTCAAAAAGCTCACGACCAAGCCGGTGGTGGGTGTGGGGCGCTATACCTCGCCCGATGCCATGGTCTCGGTCATCAAACGCGGTGTGATGGATTTGATCGGTGCTGCCCGGCCTTCGATTGCCGACCCGTTTCTGCCGAACAAGATTGAACAGGGCCGCTTCGACGAAATCCGCGAATGCATTGGCTGCAACATCTGCGTCACCGGCGACAACTTGAGCGTGCCGATACGCTGCACACAGAACCCAACCATGGGCGAAGAATGGCGCCGTGGCTGGCACCCCGAGCGCATTGCCAAAGCCGCATCGCAGGACAACGTGCTGGTCGTAGGCGCAGGCCCTGCCGGGCTGGAACTGGCGCGTGCACTGGGCCAGCGTGGCTATGAAGTGGCGCTGGCCGATGCAAACATGAAGCCGGGCGGCCGCTTGCTCACTGACGCATCCCTGCCCGGTCTGTCCACCTGGATGCGCGTGGCCGACTACCGTCTGCAGCATTTGCAAAAGATGCGCAACGTGAACCTGTACCTGGACAGCGAACTCTCAGCTGACGAGGTGCTGGCCTTTGGTTTCAATCACGTCTTTCTGGCGACCGGCTCGACATGGCGGCGCGACGGCCTGGGCCGCCAGCACCAGGTGCCCGTGTTGGATGCCAATCTGCCCCACGTATTCACACCGGACGAAGTGTTTGCCGGTGCCGCCCTGCCCTCGCCCGTGCTGATATACGACGACGACCATTACTACATGGCCGGTGCCCTGGCCGAGCGACTGCGCAAACAGGGTCTGGAAGTGCATCTGGTGACGCCTTCGGTCAAGGTGTCCGAATTCACCGAGATGACCATGGAGCAGCACCGCATCCAGTCCGGCTTGCTCAAGATGGGCGTGCTGATTCAGACCAACACCGCGTTGGCGGACGCTAATCCAGTTGCCGGTGGGCTAATTGTCGAACTGGCCCATACCTATTCCGATGCGCGCAGCCATCTGGAGTGCGCCAGCCTGCTGATGGTCACCATGCGGGACCCCAACGACGCGTTGTTCAACGCCCTGCAATCCCAACAAGACCAATGGCAAGCCAAGGGTGTCAAGAGCATTCAATTGCTGGGCGATGCTTATGCCCCCGGCAGCGTGGCCGCCGCCGTATATGCCGGCCATCGCGCTGCGCGTGAATTGGATGCACCTGAATTGCCACTGGACACGGTGCCGTTCCGGCGCGAGATGATCGAGATCAAACAGACTTAAAACAGCCTGCGCGTAGGCTCTCCGTGCCTGTCCCAATACCGGGCGGTGTGGTAACTTGATGGCAAATGCGGGTGGGGGGAATAGTGATATCCCGCTAGGAGCGCCAGTCATGCAACTCAATCGATTCAAAATCGGCCACCGCCTGGGCTTCGGCTTTGGCCTCGTACTCCTCCTGTCACTGGTCATGGGCTTGCTGGCATTGTTTGAGTTGTACAACGTCAACCAGGCTACCACCCGCATTGCCGGCAGCAACTTGCCAAGCGTGGCACTGGCGGGCCGACTGCAGGAGACATTGGGCGAAATCCGCCAACTGGAAAACCGCCACGTCTTGACCTTTGATGCCGACGAAAAAGACGACCTCACCAAGGTAATTGGCAGTGCTCAACAGCGCTTTGCAGGCTACCTTGGCAGTTATGACAAACGCGAAATGCCCGCCGATGAACGCGCAGCCTTTGAAGACTTCAAGCGCGCACTCAAGACCTACGCCGATAGCCAGCCCAAGCTGATTGAATTGTCACAAAAGGGCATGCTGGCCCTGCCCGAATCCCGTACCTATCTGATCGGTGCTTCGCACATGGCATACGCAGAAGCCAGCGCGAAATTGGGCAAGCTCGTCACGCTGAATGAGACGGCCTCGGCCGGCAGCTTCGAGGCCTCACAAGTCACGTTTAACCATGCGGTATTGCTGGTGCTTGCCCTGCTGTCGGTTGTATTGGCCTTCGGGACGGTATGGGCCATTGCGGTCAGCCGATCCATCGTGCGCCCGATGCACCGGGTACAACAGGCGACTGTGGGAATTGCCCAGGGCGACCTCTCCAGTGCCCTGGCCGTCGAGGGCTCGGACGAGATGGCCGACCTGATGCAGGCAGTCAAATCCATGCAGACGGCACTGCACCACACCATCGCAGAGGTGGAGCGCGCGGCCCAGGGGCTTGGCAACGCGAGCGCCGAAATCGCCTCCGGCAACCATGATCTGAGC
>CANFNO010000391.1 GCA_947447845.1 Burkholderiales bacterium
CCGAATATTCTGCAGACACGCTGGAAGGCATTTATGACGAACTGGAAAAGGTCAGCAAGAAAGTGCTGTCCGGGCGTGTTACCGACGCCATCGCCGGTGAAGCCCTGGGCGCGATTGCGCGCCACGAGGACATGAGCGGGCGCATTCGCCGCAACGTGATGGACACCCGGCGCGCCGTGAGCTTTTTGATGCGCAGCAAAATGCTCAACGCAGAGCAGTTTGACGAGGCGCGTCAGATTCTGCGGGACATCGATTCGCTCGACAGCCACACCGCTTTCCTGTTCGACAAGATCAACTTCTTGATGGATGCCACCGTCGGCTTTATCAACATCAACCAGAACAAGATCATCAAGATTTTCTCGGTGGCCAGCGTGGCCTTGCTACCTCCCACCCTGGTGGCCAGCGTCTATGGCATGAACCTGAAGTTTCCGGAACTGGAACTTCTAGGCGTCTGGAGTTACCCCTACACCGTCAGCCTGATGGTGGCCAGTGCGCTGGTGCCCATGTGGTACTTCTACAAACGCGGTTGGTTGAGTTAGCGGGGCACAAGGGAAGCACGCCATGCTGGTCGACCATCAACATTACCGCACCATCTGGCTGAAGGCCGACGATGTGCGCGTCGTGCAGGTGATAGACCAGACCCGTTTGCCGCATGCGTTTGAAATTCTGGATGTATGCACTGTGGCCGAGGCCTGTCTGGCCATTCGCAACATGACGGTGCGTGGTGCCGGGTTGATTGGTGCCTGCGCTGCCTTCGGCATGTATCTGGCAGCACTCGAGGCTGTGGATGCGAACTTTGCATCTTTCATGGCGCAGGCTGGCGCGAAGCTAAAGGCCACACGCCCCACTGCCGCCAATCTAGCCTGGGCTGTAGACCGCATGCAAGACGCGATAGCCACCGCGCCAACGCCAGAAGCCGCCAGACAAATCGCGCGCGCGCAAGCACAGGCTATTGCCGATGAAGACGTGGACCACTGCCGCCGCATTGGTGCGCATGGTCTAGCCCTGATTGAAGGCATTGCGCAGAGCAAGCCTGGACAGACCGTGAATATCCTCACCCATTGCAATGCAGGTTGGCTGGCGTTTGTCGATATCGGCTCAGCCACCGCGCCGATTTATGCCGCGCATGACGCGGGCATCCCGCTGCACATCTGGGTGGACGAGACCCGTCCTCGCAACCAGGGCGCCAGCCTGACGGCCTGGGAGTTGGGCCAACACGGTGTGCCGCACACCCTGATTGCCGACAACGCCGGAGGCCATCTGATGCAGCACGGCATGGTGGATTTGGTGCTTACCGGCGCTGACCGCGTGACCCGCAATGGCGATGCAGCCAACAAGATCGGGACCTACCTCAAGGCCCTGGCCGCACATGACAACCGGGTGCCTATGGTGGTCGCCCTGCCCTCCTCCACCTTTGATTTTGAAATGCGTGATGGGGTCGCCAATATCCCGATTGAAGAGCGCGGATCTGAAGAAGTGCGCTGGATGATCGGGCGCACTGAAAACGGCGCCACGGAGTCGGTGCGCATTTGCCCCGAAACCACACCGGCGCGCAACTGGGGCTTCGATGTGACACCGGCGCGCTTGATCAGCAAATTGATTTGCGAGCGCGGTGTCTGCGATGCCAACGAGGCAGCCATCCTGGCCTTGTTTCCAGAACACGCCTGACAAGGAGTCGCCATGCTGGATGAGGGCTATATAAAGTTCAACAGCCAGCGGCGTGATGGCGAAGTGCCCCACCCAGCGGCACTGACTGAGTTGAACCGAATCCGCACAGCTTTGTTTGACCTCGGCTTGATCGGCGTGCTGCCCGATGGCGTTGGCTACGGCAACCTCAGCATGCGCACAAGCAATCTTCAATTTGTCGTGACCGCCAGCGCTACGGGTTCAGCGCGCATCCTCCAACCCGAACAATACTGTCTGGTCGAATCCTTTTCCATTTCAAACAACCGCGTCCATTCCGTGGGTCCGTTGCACGCCTCATCAGAATCCATGACCCATGGCGCCATTTATGCGGCAAGCACTGCGGTGCAATGCGTCATCCATGTGCATAGCAGGGCGCTGTTTAACTGGCTGTTGCAGCACGACTGGCCATCGACACCGGCGCACGTGCCCTATGGCACACCGGCCATGGCAGATTCGGTTACACAACTGGTGGTGCAACAGGCACAACTGCCGGTGCTGTTTGCGATGGCGGGCCATCAAGACGGCGTGGTGGCTTACGGCGGCGACATTGCCAGCACTTTCACCTTGGTACGCGACACTTTTGAGAGGATCACAGCATGCAAAGAATAGGCATCATTGGCGGCAGCGGCTTGGACAATCCGGACATTCTGGAACAAGCCCACGACCTGAGCGTCAACACGGTCTGGGGCGCACCCTCTGCACCCTTGCGGCTGGGCAAAATTAGCGGAGTGGACGTGGCCCTGCTGGGACGCCATGGCCGCCAGCACACCATACCGCCAACCCAGGTGAACTACCGCGCCAATGTGCAAGCCCTCAAAGACGCGGGCTGCACCCACATCCTGGCCACGACCGCTGTGGGCTCGCTGCGTGAAGAGATTGGACGTGGTGACTTGGTCATCATCGACCAATTCATTGACTTCACCAAACAGCGTGCCATGAGCTTCTACGAGAGCTTTGCGCCGCACCGCCCGATGCATGCCCCAATGGCCGAGCCCTTTGATGCCAGGCTGCGCGCTACGCTAATGGCAGTTTGCGAGGAAAGCGGTTTTGTATATCACCGCAGCGGCACGGTGGTGACAATTGAGGGGCCGCGGTTTTCAACGCGTGCAGAGTCGCGCATGTTCAGGGCCTGGGGTGCCGACATCATCAACATGTCGGTTGCCACCGAAGCGGCGCTGGCCAACGAAGCCGGCATCCCTTACGCCGCCGTCGCCATGAGCACCGACTATGACTGCTGGAAGACCGACGAAGAAGCCGTGAGTTGGGAAGCCGTGCTGGCCGTGTTCAGTGCCAACGCCGAAAAGGTAACCCGGCTGCTGGTGCAAGCCATACCGCGGATTGCGGCACTGCATTCTTAGCGTCCTCGGGGCAGCGCAGTATGCGAAGGGAAGCGTGGGGGTTATGTTTTGCCGCCGGGCCGCCCAAAGGCAAAATGCGCCCCCTCGGGGGGCAGAGAGCCACACGCAGTGGGCGAACGTGGGGGTTCTATTTATCGCGAAGCTCGCGCCGCAGCACCTTACCGACTGGCGTCTTGGGTAATTCGTCGCGGAACTCCACCACCTTCGGCTGCTTGTAGCCGGTCAGGTTTTCCTTGCAATAGGCGCGCACGTCCGACTCGGTCAGCGCCGGGTCTTTGCGCACGATCACCAGTTTGACGGCCTCACCTGACTTGGCATCACTCACGCCCACACAGGCACATTCCATCACGCCCGCCATTTGGCCAACAACGTCTTCTAATTCCGTGGGAAAGACGTTGAA
This sequence comes from Burkholderiales bacterium, assembly GCA_947447845.1. Next base: position 3,445 of record CANFNO010000391.1, read on the forward strand.
TCCGCTGACCAGAATCATGTCCTTTTTGCGATCCACAATTTTGAAAAAACCGCGCGCATCCATCACCCCGATATCGCCGGTCTTGAAGAAGCCGTCGGCCGTCATAACCTTCGCAGTCTCGTCTGGACGCTGCCAATAACCAGCCATGACCTGTGGGCCTTTGATGGCGATCTCACCTTGATCACCTGGGGCTACTTCCTCGCCTTCGTCATTCAACAATTTGAATTCGGTGGACGGCAAGGGCACACCAATCGTTCCGGTGTATTCGCTCGAAGTCACCGGATTGCAACTCGCTGAAGGCGAAGTCTCACTCAGGCCATAGCCCTCGCAAATCGGGCAACCCGTCTTTTCGAACCACAGCTTGGCCACGGCACTCTGCACCGCGGTACCACCGCCCACCGATACCTTGAGCTGACTCCAGTTCACTGTTTTGAAATTCGGGTGGCTAGCCAAGGCATTGAACAGCGTATTGACCGCCGGAAAGCTGTGGATGGTGTGCGGTGACAACTCTTTGAGGACCGCCGGAATGTCGCGCGGATTGGCGATAAGCACCAACTTGCCACCCGTGCGCAGGGTCAACATCATGCCGATGGTGAAAGCGAAGATATGGTAGA
>CANFNO010000392.1 GCA_947447845.1 Burkholderiales bacterium
TAATTTGCAGCGTGGCCTCGCCTTTGCGAACCTGCGCAAAAGGCGTGGCCTGGGCGGCGGAGTCAAAGACACTGCCATTGAGCTCGAACGCCAAATGCGGTTGCACCGTGACTTCGCGTTGCGACTCAAAACTGCTCAAAAAAGGCAGCGACACATTGAGCTTCTTCAGGCTGTGCTTGCGCTCGACGCCTGCCACATGGTCGACAAAATCGGCCGAACCGTCCTTGACCACAACGTTGTAAAGCGAAAAAGGTGTGGGCGCAGAAGGCGCTGCATCCGGTGCCGGGGCAAAGCGTTGCAGCAGGTCGTCAATGTCGTAATGCCCGTCGCCGAGATGGGTTAGCGACACCTGCGGTTGCTCAAGGGCGATGGCGTCCAGCACAGGCGCCATGCGCCACAGGGATTGACTGCTGGCATCCGCATAAATACGGCCCACGGCAAACTGGGTGGATTTGCCATCGGCACTGGCAACCTTGAGCCCCGTGAGTGTGAGCTCCAGCGTCCAGGGCTTGAATTCCACAGCCTCCAGCGTGACGTTGCGCCCCAAAGCCTCACTGCCGCGGCTCTGAATTTGGCTCTTTAACAGACCGGGCAGAGCCTGCCAGGCCAGCACACACAGGACCAGCAAGGACAGAAAGATCCAGAGTAAGCGGCGCAACCAGGTTTTGTGCAAAAGCGATGTAAAAGGCATGGCGCATTATTAGGGAAATCGGGCACACCAAACTTAATGAAAATCCCTGCTTACGGTGCTGAGTTCGCCCAACATAGGGGTCAGGTCCACCAGCCGCTTGGCCACCACATGGCGCACCTCGCCGCCTTCATCTCGCTGCCAGATGCCGTACACGGCCATCAGGCGGGCGCGGTACAGCACCTCGCGAAACTGCTCCTTCACCGCCTTCCAGACGATCACATTGACGCTACCGGTCTCGTCCTCCAAGGTGACGAACACCACGCCCTTGGCGGTCTGGGGCTGCTGGCGCATGGTGACGATGCCGCAGGCTCGCACCAGGCGCCCGCTGGGGAAGTGGCGCATTTGCTCGGCGGTGAGCAGGCGTTTGGGCATGAGTGCCTCCAGCCCTTCCTGCGCACGCAACAATGCCATCGGGTGGCTGCGCAGGCTTAAGCCCACGGACGCGTAGTCAAACACCACCTCCTCCCCTTCCGCAGCCGCTTCCAGACGCAGCGCATCTTCTTCAATCGGCACACCTTGCAAAAGCGCCGGAGCCAACCGCAGGGCCGAGGCGTCCCAGACCTGCTGGCGCCGGTGGCCGCTTAAGGACAGCAGGGCATCGGCACTGGCCAGATTGCGCAGATCGCCCACATCGAGTTGGCAGCGCAAGGCCAGGTCCTGGGTGCTGGCAAAAGGTGCTACGGCACGCTGCTGACTGATACGTTCGGCCACCGCTTTGGACAACCCGCTGACCATGCGCAGACCCAGACGCACTGCGGGTTGCTGCGCCCGCTCGACATTCGCCTGCGTCAGAGCGGGTGGGCTCAGTCGCGCACGTTTCGCGCCGGGCTGCTGCCCATCATCCGGTTCACCACTGAGGCCTTCTTCCTCCGGCGCCTCTAGCGTGCAGTCCCAATCGCTGTGCGCCACGTCCACCGCCCGCACTTGCACACCGTGACGTTGCGCGTCCTGCACCAACTGGGCCGGTCCATAAAAACCCAAGGGTTGGCTGTTCAGCATGGCCGCCAGAAAGCAGGCTGGCTCGTGCCATTTGAGCCAGCAGCTGGCGTAAACCAGCAGGGCGAAACTGGCCGCGTGGCTCTCGGGGAAGCCGTATTCACCAAAGCCCTCAATCTGCTTGAAGAGTTGGTCGGCATAGTCCTGGGTGTAGCCATTCTTCAGCATGCCGCCCACCAGGCGGTCGTAAAACTTGTGCACACCCCCTTTGCGCTTCCAGGCGGCCATTGAACGGCGCAACTGGTCGGCCTCACCCGCAGAAAAATCGGCCGCCGCCATGGCCACTTGCATCACCTGTTCCTGAAAAATTGGCACGCCGTGGGTGCGCTTGAGCACCTCCTTAAGCGCCGGGCTGGCGTATTCCACCGCCTGCGGGTTGGCGCGTGCCTGCAAATACGGATGCACCATGCCGCCCTGAATCGGCCCGGGGCGCACGATGGCCACCTCCACGACCAAATCGTAAAAACACTGCGGTTTGAGGCGCGGCAGCATGCTCATTTGCGCTCGGCTCTCGATCTGGAACACGCCTACCGTGTCAGCACGGCAAATCATGGCGTAGGTGGCGGGGTCTTCGCTGGGTATGTCCTGCATGCGCATTTCCTTTCCGCGCGTTTGTCCGATCAACACCAGGCAGCGGCGGATGGCGCTGAGCATGCCCAGGGCAAGCACATCGACCTTCAAGAGTCCCACAGCATCCAGGTCGTCCTTGTCCCACTGGATCACGCTGCGATCTTTCATGGCGGCGTTTTCCACTGGCACCAAGCGCGTCAAAGGACCCTGCGTCAGCACGAAGCCGCCGACGTGCTGGCTCAGGTGGCGCGGAAAGCGCTGCAACTGGCAGGCCAGATCCAGCCAGAGTTGTAGACGGCGCTGGGGCGGTAATTTGAAGTGCGCCGCATCGTTTCCGCCCTGCACCCGCTCGATGGCCGACTCCAGCCGCTCGACCAGCACCTCTCGGCTGTACATGCCGGGATGTTCTTTGGCCATGGCGCTGATCAGATCCTCTGAGATTTCCAGCGCTCGGCCCACATCGCGCAAGGCGCTGCGAGGGCGGTAGCTGGCCACCACGCCGGTGATGGCGGCGCGCTCACGACCATACTTTTCGTAGATGTACTGAATCACCTCCTCGCGGCGCTGGTGTTCAAAGTCCACGTCAATGTCCGGCGGCTCGTCGCGTTCGCGGCTGATAAAGCGCTCGAACAGCAGATTGCTCAGTGCCGGATTCACCTCGGTCACACCCAGGCAGTAACACACTACCGAATTGGCCGCTGAGCCACGGCCCTGGCACAAAATGCCGCGCTCGCGCGCAAAGCGCACCAGATCGTGCACGGTCAAAAAGTACATTTCGTAGCGCAGCTCGGCAATCAACGTCAACTCGTGTTCCAGTTGCTTTTGCACAGCTTGCGGAACGCCCTGCGGATAGCGCACCAGGGCGCCCTCGGCGGTGTAATGCCGCAAGGTTTGCGCCGGGGTGTGCCCTGGCAACACCGCTTCCATCGGGTATTGGTAGCGCAGCTCCTTCAAACTGAAGTTGCAGCGTGAAGCGATCACCTGCGTGGCAGCCAGCAGTTCGGGCGGATACATAGCCGACAGGCGCGAGCGGCTGCGCAAATGCAACTCCGCGTTCGCCTCCAGTTCAAAGCCACATTGCGCCACGGGCAGCCCTAAGCGCACAGCAGTCAGCACATCATGCAAGGGCTTGCGCGAGCGCACATGCATATGGACCTGCCCGGTCGCAACCAACGGTAGGCCGCTCAAGCGTGCCAGTTGATTCGCGCGGGTTGCACGCAGTGCATCGTCAGCACTCAGCCCCAGCGTGAGCTCCAGCCAGACATGCGTCGGATAGAGCGACTGCACACGGTTGGCTATGGCAAAAGCGGACTCCAAGGGAAGTGCGTCCAGGCCACCCAGCAACAGTTCGCAATCGGCCAGCGACTGCTGCTGCACATCGGCCCAGGTCAGGCGATATTCCCCCTTGGGGGCAGCGCGGCGGGCGCGGGTGATGAACTCGCACAGATTGCCCCAACCCGCCAGGTTGTGCGCCAGCGCCACCAAAGTAAAAGCGCCTCCACCTTCCAGTGACACCACAAACTCGGAGCCCAGTAACAACGGCAAGCCCAGGCGCTCGGCTTCGCCATGCGCACGCACCACGCCAGCCACTGAACATTCGTCGGTGATCGCCAGCGCGCCATAGCCCAACGCATGAGCCCGCTGGACCAACTCTTCCGGCTGCGAAGCACCGCGCTGGAAACTGAAGTTGGACAGGCAATGTAGTTCGGCGTATGCGGGGCTGGATTGGGGCGACTGAAGGGGGCGGGCCATAGGGTGGCCTCATAGAACAAATTTAATACTGTATTTATACA